>NZ_LIRG01000446.1 GCF_001419695.1 Streptomyces prasinopilosus | reverse complement strand
CCGTCGCTGTGTTGGCACTCCCCCCTGGAGAGTGCCAACACAGCGACGGGCAGGTCCGGCACCCGCGACGACGGATCCACCTGGTCGCCACCTCAGACAGTTAACCCCGTGAGATCTCCGAAGGGGGAGGTCGGATCGTGACGACCGCCAGCTCCAAGGTTGCCATCAAGCCGCTCGAGGACCGCATCGTGGTCCAGCCGCTCGACGCCGAGCAGACCACGGCTTCGGGCCTGGTCATTCCGGACACGGCCAAGGAGAAGCCCCAGGAGGGCGTTGTCCTGGCCACCGGCCCCGGCCGCATCGAGGACGGCAAGCGCGTCGAACTCGACGTGAACGTCGGCGACATCGTGCTGTACAGCAAGTACGGCGGCACCGAGGTGAAGTACAACGGCGAGGAGTACCTCGTCCTCTCGGCCCGCGACGTTCTCGCGATCATCGAGAAGTAAGTCACCTCGTAGCAGATTTGCTCCGAACTGCGCCCCTGGTCCCGACACGCTTACTGAGCCGGGCGCCCGGGGCGCAGTGTTTTCTCACCCCAGATTTCCGAGAGGGCTCCCGCTGCCATGGCGAAGATCCTGAAGTTCGACGAGGACGCCCGTCGCGCCCTTGAGCGCGGCGTCAACAAGCTTGCCGACACGGTGAAGGTGACGATCGGCCCCAAGGGCCGCAACGTCGTCATCGACAAGAAGTGGGGCGCCCCCACGATCACCAACGATGGTGTCACGATCGCCCGCGAGGTCGAGCTCGAGGACCCGTACGAGAACCTCGGTGCCCAGCTGGTCAAGGAGGTGGCGACCAAGACCAACGACATCGCGGGTGACGGTACGACCACCGCGACCGTGCTGGCCCAGGCCCTGGTCCGCGAAGGCCTGCGCAACGTCGCGGCCGGCGCCTCCCCGGCCGCCCTGAAGAAGGGCATCGACGCCGCCGTCGCCGCCGTCTCCGAGGACCTGCTCGCCTCGGCCCGGCCGATCGACGAGAAGTCCGACATCGCCGCCGTCGCCGGTCTGTCCGCCCAGGACCAGCAGGTCGGCGAGCTCATCGCCGAGGCGATGGACAAGGTCGGCAAGGACGGTGTCATCACCGTCGAGGAGTCCAACACCTTCGGTCTGGAGCTGGACTTCACCGAGGGCATGGCCTTCGACAAGGGCTACCTGTCGCCGTACTTCGTGACGGACCAGGAGCGCATGGAAGCCGTCCTGGACGACCCGTACATCCTCATCACGCAGGGCAAGATCGGCTCCATCGCCGAACTGCTGCCGCTGCTGGAGAAGGTCATCCAGGCCAACGCCTCCAAGCCGCTGCTGATCATCGCCGAGGACGTCGAGGGCGAGGCCCTGTCGACCCTGGTCGTCAACAAGATCCGCGGCACGTTCAACGCCGTCGCGGTCAAGGCCCCCGGCTTCGGCGACCGCCGCAAGGCCATGCTGCGGGACATCGCCATCCTCACGGGCGGCGAGGTCATCTCCGAGGAGGTCGGCCTCAAGCTCGACCAGGTCGGCCTGGACGTGCTGGGCTCCGCCCGCCGCGTCACCGTCACCAAGGACGAGACCACGATCGTCGACGGCGCCGGCAACAAGGAGGACGTGACCGGTCGCGTCGGCCAGATCAAGGCCGAGATCGAGTCCACGGACTCCGACTGGGACCGCGAGAAGCTCCAGGAGCGCCTCGCGAAGCTCGCCGGCGGCGTGTGCGTCATCAAGGTCGGCGCCGCCACCGAGGTGGAGCTGAAGGAGAAGAAGCACCGTCTGGAGGACGCCATCTCCGCGACCCGCGCCGCGGTCGAGGAGGGCATCGTCTCCGGTGGTGGCTCCGCGCTCGTCCACGCCGTCAAGGTCCTCGAGGACAACCTCGGCAAGACCGGCGACGAGGCCACCGGTGTCGCGGTCGTCCGCCGCGCCGCCGTCGAGCCGCTGCGCTGGATCGCCGAGAACGCCGGCCTCGAGGGCTACGTCATCGTCTCCAAGGTCGCCGAGCTCGAGAAGGGCAACGGCTACAACGCCGCCACCGGCGAGTACGGCGACCTGGTCAAGGCCGGCGTCATCGACCCGGTCAAGGTCACCCGCTCCGCCCTGGAGAACGCCGCCTCCATCGCCTCCCTCCTCCTGACGACCGAGACCCTGGTCGTCGAGAAGAAGGAAGAGGAGGAGCCGGCCGCCGCCGGGCACGGCCACGGCCACGCCCACTGAGCGACCGCTCATAGCTACGGGCGCCGGTGACCGGCGCCCGCGGCGGACCTCCCACGGAGGCCCGGCCCCGCCGACCGGCGGCGCCGGGCCTCCGTGCCGTGCCCGCCCCTCGTTGTCAGTGCCCTGTGCCACGCTCGGCGCATGGGATTCTTCGACGACCTCGTGCTCCCGGAGGAACCGTCCCCGGAGCGGGCCGTGTGGGTGGGCTTGGGGCCGCCCGGCGAGGACGAGGGGCGGTACGCGCCGCCCGTCGACCGGTTCGCCCCCGCGCGGGTGCCGCGGCTGGACGTCGTGGGCGCCGGTCCCGGAACCAGGGTGCTGCTGACGGGATGGTCCGTGTGGCCGCGCTCGGTCACCCTGCACCTGGCGGTCTTCCGCAGCGTCCGCCGGCAGGACCCGGACGCGGGGCGGCAGTCCGGGCTCCGGGTGGGGCTGCGGTTCTCCGACGGCCGCCGCGTGACCTCACTGGACGGCAGGGTGTCGCGGAGGATCCCCTTCACCGGGCCGCAGGGGCGGGCGGACGTGGCGACGACGGAGCAGGCCGTCGGGCTCATTCCGCTCGATCCGGGCCTGCACCACTCCCACCGGTCCCTGTTCAAGACCGACGTCGACCTGTACCTGCCGGAACTCCCGCCCCCGGGGGAGGCGGTCCTGGTGGTCGAGTGGCCGGACGAGTCCGTGCCCGAGACCCGCACCGCCGTCGACGCGGAGGAACTCCGTGCCGCGTCGCGCCGGGCGCTCGAGGTGTGGCCGGACCTCGACCCGCCGGAACCGGAACCGGAGTCGGCACAGCAGTGGGGAACCTTCGCCACGATGGAGATGAGCGGGCCCCCGGCGTTCCTGGCACCGCCCCTGACCCGGCGCCAGCTGGAGGCGCTGCGCCGCGAGGAGGAGGCACGGCAGCGCTACGTCCCGCGGGCCGACTGGCAGCGGATGGGCTACCGGGACTGGGGAGACGCGAAGCTGATCCGGGCCCGGCTCGCCGGAGGCGCGCCCCTGACCGCCGTCGCCGGACAGTCCGGCGCCACCCCGCTGCACCTGGCGGCGGAACGGGGAACGGCGGAAGCGGTGACGGCACTCCTGACGCACGACGCGGACGGGAACACGCCCCTCGTCGACGCACGCGACGACGACGGGCACACCCCCCTGTGGTACGCCGCCCAGAACGTGGACGAGGGCGCCGTCCGCGCCCTGCTCGACGCCGGGGCGGACGCGTGGACCCCCCAGTCCGGGCCCTGGTCGCCCGGCCGGCTGCTGTCGACCACGCGGCTCGCACCCCTGGTGCGCGGCCTGCCGGGGGCGGTGGAGCCGTCCGCCGAGGAGACCGCCGCCCAGCGGAGGGCGGACGCGCTCGTCGCGGCGTTCGGCGGGGAGCCGTTGTGGACCGAAGGACTCGGCATCTGCTTCGTACGGGATCTGAGCGAGGACGAGGTGGTCCGGCGGCTCGGTGCCGATCCCGCGCGGTGTCCGAGGACGGCACCCGACGACGCGCCCTTCGACCCGGCGGACTACGACGTCTCCCTGCGCTACGTGGGCGTCCTGGGCGTGGACGGTGCCCCGGGCGGCTGTGTGATCACGCAGGACGGGTACATGCCGAGCGACGACGCCGTGCTGAGGGCGATATCGGCGGGCACCGCCGCCTACGGGATGTACTTCAACCCGAAGGGCGGCACCTTCGGCACCCTGGCCCGGGACGGCGAAGTCGTCGAGTCCGAGGAGATCGGCCTGTGGCCGCACGCGTCGGACCCGGAGGCCTTCTGGACCTTCCGCTTCTGGCAGCGCAAGCACGCCTTCCCCCACGGCGCCAACCTCATGGCCTACGCGTGCGCCGCGGCGGGCCTGGACATCGACGACGGCCGGGACGCGGCCGGACACCGCGGCCCGCGCCGCTGGGTGGAGCTGCCTCCGCGGCTCCGGCGCTGACGGCGCAGGACACGGCGGTCCCGCCCGGCCGGACCGCCGCCCACCCACGCCGAGGGCATCCCCTTCACCCGCTCTCCCTCTCCCCGTGCTCTGTCCACGGGGCCACCCGGAGGTTCGACCATGCGGTACCCCCGTGCACGACGTGCCGTCCCGAGCGGGTTCGCCGTGCTCGCCGCGCTCACCGTCCTCCCGCTCACGGCGTGCGGTTCCGGCAGCGCCCCGGCCTCACCGCCGTCATCGGCCTCACCGGCCCCGTCCGCCACGACGACGCGACCGGATCCGGCCGCGGAGCGGGCCACCGCCGCCTTCGAGGAACTGGAACGCACCTACGGCGCACGGCTGGGGGTCTACGCGGTCGACACCGGTGACGGGCGGGAGGTGACCCACCACGACGACGAACGGTTCGCCTACGCCTCCACGGTCAAGGCGTTCGCCGCCGCCGCCGTCCTGCGCGAGCACTCCCCGAGCGGCATGGACGAGGTGATCACGTATTCCCGGGACGACCTGGTGGCCCACTCTCCCGTGACCGGCAAGCACGTCGACACCGGAATGACCCTGCGCGAGCTGTGCGACGCCGCCGTCCGCCACAGCGACAACACCGCGGCCAACCTCCTGTTCGACGCGCTCGGCGGGCCGAAGGGCCTGGCCGCCGCTCTCGCGGAGGCGGGCGACACCGTCACCCGGGTGGAGCGCCGCGAGCCGGAACTCAACCAGTGGGCACCGGGCGCCACGCGGGACACCACCACACCCCGCGCGTGGGCCGACGACCTGCGGGCGTTCGTCCTCGGGGACGAGCTGGGCGGGAGGGAACGCGCCCAGCTCACGAAGTGGCTGCGGACCAACACCACCGGCGACGCTCTCATCAGGGCGGGCGTCCCCGAAGGATGGGTGGTCGGCGACAAGACCGGTGGAGGCGGTGCTTACGGCGTCCGCAACGACATCGCCGTGGTGTGGCCGCCCGACGCCGCGCCCCTCGTCATGGCGATCATGTCGAACCGCGGTACGGAGGACGCCGGTTACGACGACAAGCTGATCGAGGAGGCGGCGTCCGTGGTCATCGGGGCGTTGTCGTAGGAGAACGGCTCCGCGGGCGGTCGGGGCACGGCAGGGCCGCCGGGGCCCGTCGGCCGGCCGGTCGTGCTCCGGAAGGCGCGGGCGTCGGCGGCGAGCGCGTCGTCCCTGTGCGCGTCCGGACGGTCGAAGGCGTCCGGGGGCCGGCGGAAGAACAGCGGAACTTCGCCGCCCCGTCGTCGTCCGTGCGGGTCGGTCTCCGCGCGGGAGGTCACGCCACCCGGCCGGCCGGACGGTTCACGGGGTCACGATCCGTCCCCTGCACGCCCGACGGCTCCCGCCCTGCGTACGAGGGGGGAGCCGTCCGGGGGTGTCACCAGGGGGTCAGGCGTGACGGTGCGAGCTTCGGTTGCCGACGATGACGCGGTAGATGGCGAGCAGGATGAGGGATCCGATGATCGCGGCGATCCAGGTGGAGAGTTCGAAGAACCCGTCGATGGAGTCGACGCCGAAGATCACCTTGCCGAGCCAGCCACCGAGCAGACCACCGGCGATGCCGATGAGCATGGTGATGATGATGCCGCCGGGGTCCTTGCCCGGCATCAGGGCCTTGGCGATGGCCCCGGCGAGCAGGCCGATGATGATCCACGCGATGATGCCCATGGTTGTCTCCGTCCTGGTGTAAAGATTGTGTCAGTTCACCGTCTGTACCGTCCGCGCCCGAACAAACCTGTTTTTCGGATCGCAACTTCGACCGCCGCTGAACCAAGTGAGGCGGCGGGGCGTCGAATCGGGTCCCCGGCGTGCCGCGGGACGGCGGACATCCCTCGCGCGAGGAGCAGCATGACCGAGCGGTCCCCCGGCACCGCCCTGGCCGTCGGAGGAGCACTGCTGTCCCTGACCGGGGCCGCACTGTACGTTCTGCCCGGCCCCGGCCTCCCCGTCCTCGCAACCGGTCTGGCCACGCTCACCGCCGGCCTCCTCACACGCGCCACGGGCCGCCGCGCCCGGCGGGACCCGCGCCCCCGGGGGGAGACCCGGGACCGGTGACCCGGCAGCGGATCGGCACCGCCGCCCTCTCCCTCACCCTGCTGCCGGCGCTCGACGCCGCCCGGCGGACCAGGGACGCGGCCCGGCCGCACCCGCCGGTGGCGGCGCGCCGGATCACTCACGGCCCGGTGGCTGCTGCTCGCCCGACGCCGTGGCTCCTCGGGCAGGCCGTCGACCAGGCGGCTTCTCCCGGGCGGCTTCTCTTGCGGCACGCGCCTCCTCCCCGGCGCTCCCGGCCGGAGCGGGGGAGACCGGTGACCGGGTGCGTCGACGCCCGGTGACGCACCGTGGACAGGCGGAGACGGTCCGAGGACCGGGGCCTCGCCGGTGACCGCCCCGGAACGCACCCGGAGGGGAATGGACCCGGCCACCGGCGTGGGACGCCCGGTCAGCGGACCGGTGCCGCTCCCGGGCACGGCTCGACGCTTCGTGACTCCGCAACCTCCAGCCCCGCCCACCCCACCCCGGG
This sequence comes from Streptomyces prasinopilosus, assembly GCF_001419695.1. Lineage (GTDB taxonomy): Bacteria > Actinomycetota > Actinomycetes > Streptomycetales > Streptomycetaceae > Streptomyces > Streptomyces prasinopilosus. Next base: position 6,391 of record NZ_LIRG01000446.1, on the reverse strand, counting down.
CCCCGGGCGGTCGTACTGCCCGGGGCCCACTTCCCCTGCCCCTGCCACCGGCCCGGGCCGCGGGAGTCCGGACGGCCCGGGCGGCCGCAGGGGTCCGACCGGTCGTGGCGGTCCGCTACTGCGGGCCGTACTTGCGGCCCGTCCGGGAGGAGAAGCCGCCCAGGACACCGCGCGGCACCAGTTTCGCCACGCCCATCAGCGTCTTGTAGCGCGCGTCCGGGATCGACACCGTCCTGCCGCGGGCCAGGTCGGCGAGGGCGGCCTCCGCCACCTTGTCCGCGTCCAGCCACATCCAGTTCGGGATGTTGTCCGTCCCCATCCCGGCCCGCTGGTGGAACTCGGTGCGTACGAAGCCGGGGCACAGCGCCATCAGCCGTACCCCGTTGCCCGCCAGGTCCTGTGCCGCGCCCTGGGTGAACTGCACGACCCACGCCTTGGACGCCCCGTAGGTGCCGCGCGGCAGGAACGCCGCGGTCGAGGCGACGTTCACGACGCCTCCGCGCCCGCGCTCCCGCATCCCCTCCGCCGCCGCCGTCGTCAGCCGGAGCACCGCCTCGCAGTGCACCTTGAGCATCCTCAGCTCGTCCGCCATGGGGACGTCGAGGTAGCGGCCCTTGTTGCCGAAGCCCGCGTTGTTGATCAGCAGGTCGACGGGGTACGTGCGGTCGCCCAGCCGCTCGGCCACCGCCTCGATGCCCTTGTCCTCGGACAGGTCGGCCGTCAGCACCTCCGCCTCGATGCCGTGGCGGTCGTGGAGCTCGGTCGCCTGCTCCCGAAGTCTGCCGATGTCGCGGGCCACCAGCACCAGGTCATGCCCGTCGGCCGCCAGCCGCCGCGCGAACGCGGCACCGATCCCGGCCGTCGATCCCGTAATCAGAGCGGTTGTCATGCCGCAAGACTAGTTACCCGGAGTCGGGGCGTCCGGTCGGCATCGCCGTCCCGGCCGGTGCACGGAAGCCCGGCCGGATCAGTCACCCCCGCGCCCGCCCCTCCACCCGCCCCGCCACCCGTTTCCGTCCCACCCCTCCGTCCCCGGCACGGCCCGGCCGGGTGCCGGCCGTCCGGCAGGCCGGGGGCGGGCGTCCGGTGCTCACGGGGCGGCTCCGCGGGCCGCGGCCGGAGAGCGGCGACCGCCCGTCAGGAATCCTGGAGCGCCCCGGACTTCACCCCGGACTCCGCCCCGGGGTTCCCCCCGTGCTGCTCCTCGTACCTCTCCTTGTACTTCCGCGCCCTCGCCCGCGCCTCCGGGTGGAGGGCGTCGCCCGCCGCCAGCAGCAGCGGCAGCAGGGTCTGCTCGGTCGTCACCGCCCGGAACTGCAGGGCGACCGTCACCTCGTGGTCCGGCCGGTGCACGATCCGCACCGCGTCACCGGCCCGGATCTCCCCGGGCCGGACCACCCGCAGGTACGCGCCCGGCGCACCCCGCCGGGTGAACCGCTTCACCCAGCCCTTCTCCCCCAGATGGCCCTGGAAGGTGCGGCAGGGAATGCGACCGGAGGTGACCTCCAGCACCACCTCGGCTCCGACGGCCCACCGTTCACCGATCCGGGCGCCGGACACGTCGATCCCCTCGGTGGTGAGGTTCTCGCCGAACGAGCCGTTCGGCAGCAGGCGCCCCAGCACGCCCTCCCACTCGTCGAGGTCCTCCCGGGCCACCGCGTACACCGCCTGGTCGTCGCCCCCGTGGTGCCGCGTCTCGCACACCGCGTCCCCGGCCAGTCCGCTCGCGCCGACCCCTTTCGGTCCCGGCGCCGCCACCCGCACCGGCCCGTCCACCGGCCGCTTGTCGATGCCGGTCACGCCCTCGGGCTGGTCCGTGTACGGCACGGCCTCGGGACGGCCCAGGTTCACTGAAAGAAGCTTCATGGGGCGCACCGTAGGCGATGCCGGACCAAAGCGTCGAAGCGATATCCGGTGCCACGTCAAAGGGCCGCTTATCCTTGGACCGTGATCGAGGCCCGTCATCTCCGAGTGCTGCGCGCCGTGGCCACCACCGGGTCGTTCTCCGCGGCGGCCAGGGAACTGGGCTGCACCCAGCCCGCCGTCAGCCAGCAGATGAAGGCGCTGGAGGCGTCCGTCGGGACGCCGCTGCTCGTGCGCACCGGGCGGGAGATGCGCATGACGCAGGCCGGGGACGCACTGGTGCGCCACGCCGCCGGCATCCTCGCCGGGCTGACGGCCGCCGAGGAGGAGGTCGCCGCCATCGCCGGGCTGCGGGCGGGGCGGGTACGGCTCGTGTCCTTTCCCAGCGGCAGCTCGACGCTCGTCCCGGCGGCCCTCGCCGCGCTCCGCGACGCCCACCCGGGCACCCGGGTCTCCCTGGAGGAGGCCGAACCGCCCCGGTCCGTCGAAATGCTGCGGGAGGGCGACTGCGACGTGGCCCTCGCCTTCCGCTACGAAGGAGCGGCGGGTGCGGAGGAGTGGGACGACCTCGTCGTGCGGCCGCTCCTCACGGACCGGCTCGTGGCACTCCTGCCCGAGCGGCACCCGCTGGCGCACGCGGAGTCCCTGGACATAGGAGAACTCGCCGGGGAGCCGTGGATCGCCGGCTGTCCGCGCTGCCGGGGACAGCTGGTGGAGGTGTGCGAGACGGCCGGCTTCATCCCCCGCATCGACTTCGCGACCGACGACTACCCGGCTGTGGCGGGTCTGGTCGGCGCGGGACTCGGGGTGGCCGTCCTGCCCCAGCTGGCCGTCGAGTCGGTACGGCCCAGGGGGGTGCGCACGGTCGCCCTGGAGCCCGCGGTGCGGCGGGAGATCGTCGCCCTGACCCTCCCCGACCTCGCCCAGGTGCCCGCGATCGGCGCGACGCTCGACCAGCTGGCGCGCGCGGGCGGCCGTTAGGGCCCGTCCGGCCGGGGCCGGCGCTCACGGGCCCGGCGCTCACGGGGCCGGCGCCCTCCCGTCCCTTCCCGCGTCCGGTCCGGTCGCCGTCTCCTTCCACCGTCGTTCCGGTGGGGCAGGGGGGCGGGGGCACCCCGCCAAAAGCAAAGGGCACACAGGGGTGCCCGAGATGAAGAAACGTTCCTTCAGTTGTTCGAGGCGGCGTGCTCGCCGACCGGCGCCGAGACCGGCGCCGACACCGCCGGTGCCGTCGGTGAACCGGGTGGCTCCGGTGGGGATGCCGGTGCCGACACCAGCCGGTGGCGCGCCCGGCCCATCAGTTCCTCGCGCTCGTCCTCGGTCAGTCCGCCCCACACGCCGTACGGCTCGCGCACGGCCAGGGCGTGGGCGGCGCACTCGGCGCGTACCGGGCACCTCATGCAGACCTCTTTGGCCGAGTTCTCGCGAGCACTTCGTGCCGCCCCGCGCTCGCCCTCGGGGTGGAAGAAGAGTGAACTGTCCACCCCGCGGCACGCGGCAAGGAGCTGCCAGTCCCACAGGTCCGCGTTCGGTCCTGGAAGGCGGGAGAAATCTGCCATTGCGTGACCCCTTGTAGCCGTTCTGGGCGGATCCGGTGTCCACGACCGTACAACTACGATCCAAGGAGATGAAAATATGACTCATTGCGAATCTAGCCTCAGACACCAGTAAATGGGAAGAAAAGGGGCCGAACGGGGCACGGGTTGTGATGAAAGTTCGAGGGTCTCCCGCGCGTGTCTGCACCGTGTCCGTTCGCTCACGTAGAGTTGCCGAAGACGGCAGACGGCCCCGTAACTCTTTTGAGTGACCGTCGTTGAGAGTGCGAGGCGGTTGAAGGAACAAGCGCTCGGGCAGGTGTCCGAAGCGGTCGACCGCACGGGTGACGATTTCGTACCAGCCTGGAGGCTCAAGGTGACGCGCATCAGCTGCGGAGGGCGGTCATGACTTCCGTCCTCGTCTGTGACGACTCCCCGCTTGCCCGAGAAGCGCTCCGCCGCGCGGTCGCGACCGTGCCCGGTGTCGAGCGCGTGACGACGGCCGCCAACGGCGAGGAAGTCCTCCGCCGCTGGGGAGCCGACCGCTCGGACCTGATCCTGATGGACGTGCGCATGCCCGGCCTGGGGGGTGTCGAGACCGTCCGGCGGCTGCTGTCCGCCGACCCCGGTGCGCGGATCATCATGCTCACCGTCGCCGAGGACCTCGACGGCGTGGCGCTCGCCGTGGCCGCCGGCGCCCGCGGCTACCTGCACAAGGACGCCTCCCGCGCGGAACTGCGCGCGACGGTCACGCAGGCCCTCGCCGACCCGACCTGGCGGCTCGCCCCGCGGCGGCTGCGCTCGGCCGAGATGGGTGCCGCGCCCACCCTCACCGCGCGTGAGATCCAGGTCCTCGAAGGCATGAGCCACGGCCGCTCCAACGCCGAGATCGGCCGCGAACTGTTCCTCTCCGAGGACACCGTCAAGACGCACGCCCGACGGCTCTTCAAGAAGCTCGGAGCGTCGGACCGGGCCCACGCGGTGGCGCTCGGATTCCGGTGGGGCCTGGTGCGCTAGGGCCTGTCCGGCGGACCGGACCGGCTTCGGTGTGTACGGCAGCGGGCGGCGACCGGCGGGCGGGGACGTGCGGAGGGGTCCGCCCGGACCGTTCCCGTCCGGCTCGTCCTCCCGGGGAGTCGTGCCGGAGGCGGACGATGTCCCCGGTGCGGGCCGTCGGCGACCCGCCGGACGCGGCCCGTGGTCCGGCGGGTCGCGTACCCGTGGGGCGGTCTCGGGCCGATCCGGACGGCAGTCCCGCGGACGTCCGCGCGCGTCCCGTCGTCAGGGGCGTCGAACGTCCGGTCCACCAGGGTGCCGGAAGCGGTGGCCGGGTGCCCTGTGCCTGTTTCGCCGCGGATGGCGCATCCTTGAGGTGTGGAGTTCCTCGGGGACAAGTCGGTCGAGCGGAAGAGGAGGGCGCAGGAGATGAGTTCCGGCGCACCTGCTCATAACGCTTCGGTGCACAACGACGGGCGGGGTGCCGCGGAGCCGGCGCCCGCAGGGCACCATGGACCGATGCGCGACGACGAGGCGGGCACTGCCCAAGGGGCGATCGGTGCGCTCGTCCACCGGGCCGTCGACGGGGACGAGCAGGCCACGCACGATCTGCTCGCCCATGTCCACCCCCTGGCACTGCGGTACTGCCGCACCCGGCTGTCCCGGCTCCCCGGCGACGCCCGGCACTTCGTCGAGGACCTCGCCCAGGAGGTCTGCGTGGCGGTGCTCCTCGCGCTGCCCCGCTACAGGGACACCGGCCGCCCCTTCGAGGCCTTCGTCTTCGCGATCGCCGCCCACAAGGTCGCCGACCTGCAGCGCGCCGCGATGCGCCACCCCGGTCTGACCGCGGTGCCCTCCGACGAGATGCCCGAGCGTCCCGACGACTCCCTCGGCCCGGAGGAGCGCGCCCTGCTCAGCAGTGACGCCGAATGGGCCAAGAAGCTGATGGCCAACCTGCCCCAGAACCAGCGCGAGCTGCTCCTGCTGCGGATCGCCGTGGGCCTCACGGCGGAGGAGACCGGCCAGATGTTGGGAATGTCACCCGGCGCCGTCCGGGTCGCCCAGCACCGCGCCCTGAGCCGGCTGCGTGCCCTGGCGGAGCAGTAGCCGCCGCGGCGGGAGCCGTCCGTCGTCCGGCGCGCCGTTCCTCGGGCGATGAACGCACACCCGGCCGATTTCGTACGAACATCCGAATACCGGAGTCCCGTGGAACGGTGGAATGAGACGCCCCTCCTTCCCGTTAGCATGGACATCCGCACCGATCAAGGCCATTTGGGGAAGGTGTCATGACTGCCAACGTCGACGGAGTGCCCGGAAAATTCGCGACACTCGGGCTGACCTACGACGACGTGCTGCTGCTGCCGGGCGCGTCGGACATGGCGCCCGACCAGATCGACACCGCCTCGTACGTCTCCCGCAACGTGCGTGTCAACATCCCGCTGCTGTCCGCCGCCATGGACAAGGTGACCGAATCGCGCATGGCGATCGCGATGGCCCGCCAGGGCGGCGTCGGCGTCCTGCACCGGAACCTGTCCATCGAGGACCAGGCGAACCAGGTCGACCTGGTGAAGCGCTCCGAGTCCGGCATGGTCACCGACCCGATCACCATCCACCCGGACGCCACCATCGCCGAGGCCGACGCCCTGTGCGCCAAGTTCCGCATCAGCGGTGTCCCGGTCACCGACGGCAACAAGAAGCTCCTCGGCATCGTCACCAACCGTGACATGACCTTCGAGACCGACCGCTCCCAGCGGGTGCGCGAGGTCATGACGCCGATGCCGCTGGTCACCGGCAAGGTCGGCATCTCCGGCCCGGACGCCATGCAGCTGCTGCGCCGCCACAAGATCGAGAAGCTGCCGCTGGTCGACGACCACGGCGTCCTCAAGGGCCTGATCACGGTCAAGGACTTCGTCAAGGCCGAGCAGTACCCGCTCGCCGCCAAGGACGGCGAGGGCCGGCTGCTGGTCGGTGCCGCGGTCGGCGTCGCCGGCGACGCC
>NZ_LIRG01000445.1 GCF_001419695.1 Streptomyces prasinopilosus | reverse complement strand
GGCTGCTCGACCTCGCGGTGGACGCGCTGCACGAGGACGAGCACCTGGAGAAGCTGCGCGGCTACGCCGACGACTCGGGCGAGGGCCGCTGGGCCGTGGAGGCGGCCATCGACCACGCGGTCCCGCTGCCCGCGATCACGGCCTCCCTGTTCGCCCGGTTCTCCTCCCGGCAGGAGGACTCGCCGCAGATGAAGATGGTCGCGGCGCTGCGCAAGCAGTTCGGCGGGCACGCGGTCACGTCCGCGGACCGGCCCGGCCCGGCGGCCCCGGAGAGCCCGGTGGTCCCGGGAAGCCCGGGCGGGGCGTAGCGGCCGTGGGCGATCTGCTGCTCGCCCGGCACGGGGAGACGGAGTGGAGCAGGGCCGGGCGGCACACCGGCCGCAGCGACCTGCCCCTGACGCCGGCCGGCGAGGCGCAGGCCAGGGCGCTGGCCCCGCTGCTCGAAGGCCGTTCCTTCACCCTGGTCCTCACCAGTCCGCTGGCCCGCGCCCGGCGCACCGCCGTCCTGGCGGGCCTGGCGGACGCGTTGCCGGAGCCGGACCTGCGGGAGTGGGACTACGGCGGCTACGAGGGCGTCACCACCGCCGACATCCGCCGCACCCGGCCCGGCTGGGACCTGTGGACCGACGGGGTGCCGCCCGGCCCCGAGTTCCCCGGTGAGTCCCCCGGGCAGGTGGGTGAGCGGGCCGACCGGGTGCTGTCCGGGGTGGCCGGGGCCCTCGACGCGGGCGACGTGATGCTCGTGGCCCACGGCCACCTGCTGCGGGTCCTGACGGCGCGCCGGCTGGGCCTGCCGCCCGCGCACGGGCGGCTGTTCCGGCTGGAGACGGGCACGCTGAGCCGGCTGTCGCTGGAGCACGGCGCTCCGGTGGTCGCGGAGTGGAACACCCGCCCCTGAGCGGTGCCCCGCGGAGCCGTCGGCCGTCCGGCGGGGGCCGGTGTCCTACGACCGCGCCTGCTCGCCGCGCCGCGGGATCCCGTACGCCCGCTCCACCCGCAGCCGCAGCACCAGGCGGCGGTCGCGGACCATGGCGGCGCGGTAGTCGTCCCAGTCGGGGTGCTCGCCGTTGACGTCGCGGTAGAGCCGGACGAGTTCCTCCACCGTCCCGTCGTGCGGGTCCGCGGCGACGGGCGACAGTTCGGCGGTGCCCTCGGCGACCGTGTACGCCCACCGGTCGGCGGTCGTCACGTGGTAGGAGGCCCGGGGGTCGCGCCGCAGGTTGCGGGTCTTGGCGCGGTCGTCCGTGAGCGAGACGCGGATCAGCCGCTCGCCGGGGTCGTAGGCGTGGTTGACGTTCGACAGCTGGGGCCGTCCGTCCCGCTTCAGGGTGACGAGCACCCCGCCGTCCTGGTCGCCGAGCAGTTCCAGCAGGGCTCGCTGTGTGTCCTGTGTCATACCCGGCTCAACGGGGCACCCGGGGTCGGGTGTTCCCCGCGGGGTCCACCGGTGTGCTCCCTTGCTCCGGCGGGGTCCCGCACGGACCGGGCGGGGTGTGCCGCCCCCGGCCCGTGGGCGTGATCGGAGGAGTGCCATGGGAGTGCTGCGGCAGGAGACCGGCCCGGAGGAGGCCGGTCTGGACGCGGAGGCGCTGGACCGGCTGGACCGGCACTTCGCGCACGAGGTCGACGAGGGGCGGCTGCCCGGATTCCTGGTGTCCGTCGCGCGGGGCGGGCGGGTCGCCCACCTCACCGCGTACGGGCGGCGGGACGTCGCGGCCGGGCTGCCGGTGGAGAGCGACACGCTGTGGCGGATCTACTCGATGACCAAACCGGTGACGACCGTGGCCGCGCTGATCCTCGTGGAGGAGGGCCTGCTGTCCCCGGACGACCCGGTCGGTCGCCACCTGCCGGCGTTCGCCGAGCCCCGCGTGTACGTGGGCGGATCCGGCGACGGGGTGCGGACGCGGCCCGCCGCGGGCCCCCTGCTCGTACGGCACCTGATGACCCACACCGCCGGGCTGACGTTCCCCTTCTACCACGCCCACCCCGTGGACGGCCTGTACCGCGAGGCCGGGCTGGACTCGTCCGGGGCGCCGGGCACGGACCTCGCCGGGACGGTCGACGTGTACGCGCGGCTGCCGCTGCAGTTCGACCCGGGGACGCAGTGGAACTACTCGGTCGCCTCCAACGTGCTGGGGCGGATCGTCGAGGTGGTCTCCGGGCAGCCGCTCGACGTCTTCCTCGCCGGGCGGATCCTCGGCCCGCTGGGGATGACGGACACCGGATTCCACGTCAGCGGCGAACAGGCCGGGCGGCTCGCGGAACTGTACGGGGAGACGGCCGGCCCCGGCGGCGGCCCCCACGGCCTCGAGCCCGTCGCCGGGCCGCCGCTGCACGGCCGGCCCCGGTTCCTGTCCGCCGGCGGGGGCCTGGTGGCCTCGGCCCACGACATGCACCGCTTCATGGAACTCCTGCGGCGGCGGGGCGAGCTGGACGGGGTCCGGCTGCTCGCTCCCCGGACCGTGGACCTGATGACCCGCAACCAGCTTCCCGGTGGCGCCGACCTGCGCGCCTTCGGCAGCCGTCCGGCCCATGACGACCCCGGCAACGAGGGGGTCGGCTTCGGCCTCGGCGTCTCCGTCGTCGTCGACCCGTCCCGTACGCGGGACCCGTCCACCCTCGGCACGTACGGCTGGGCGGGGGTCGCCACCACGGTGTTCTGGGTCGACCCGGGCCGGGACCTGACCGTGCAGTTCTACACGCAGGTGCGGCCCAGGTCCGCCCCCACGGCCTTCGGGGACCTCAAGCGGCTCGTGCACGAGGCCGTGACCGGCTGAGTCCGCCGCCGGCCGGCCCGGGGCGCCGTCAGGACCAGTGCGCCACCGCGTCGAGGTGGGGCAGGTGGTGGTCGAGGCGCTCCCGCTTGGTGCGCAGGTACGTGATGCTGCTCTCGCACGGCGGGATCAACAGCGGCACCTGCTCGGTGACCTGGACCCCGTGCCGCTGCAACGCGTCGCGTTTGCGCGGGTTGTTGGACATCAGGCGGACCGACTCCACCCCCAGGTCCCGGAGCATGCCGGCGGCGACGCCGTAGTCGCGGGCGTCCACCGGCAGGCCGAGGGCGAGGTTCGCCTCGACCGTGTCCAGGCCCTCCGCCTGCAGGGCCATCGCGCGCAGCTTCGCCAGCAGGCCGATGCCGCGGCCCTCGTGCCCTCTCAAGTAGACGACGACACCGGCTCCTTCGGCCACGACGGCGCGCAGCGCGGCGGCGAGCTGGTCACCGCACTCGCAGTGCTGGGAGCCGAACGCGTCCCCGGTCAGGCATTCCGAGTGCAGCCGGGTGAGGACCCGGTCCGTGCCGATGTCCCCGTACACCAGGGCGACTTGTTCGTCACCGCGGTCGTGGTCCAGGTAGCCGACCGCCTGGAACTTCCCGTACACGGTGGGCAACGGGGCATTCACGACGCGTTCCACGCCGGTCCGCTGCGGGGTCTTCTCGCCGAGTACGCCTATGTTTTCTGTCATGATTCCCGAGTTCCTAAGCAGAGACGAAAGGCCGTGAGGATATGAGTGGTTCACCAAAGCGGTCGGCGGCATACGGCCCGGTCCACGGTCTGTTGCCGGCGGATACTACAGAAGATGTACGGAAACGGGGCGCCGACGTCTCACGTCAGATCGCGGTTCTTCCCGTCGGCAGTTTCGAACAGCACGGCCCGTTCCTGCCGCTGGCGACCGACACCCTGGTGGCGTGCGCGGTGGCGCGGGGGATCGCCGGCGCGTACCCGGTGCACCTCCTGCCTCCGGTGACGATCGGCTGCTCGCACGAGCACGCCGCCTGGCCGGGGACCGTCTCCCTCTCCTCCACGACCCTTCACGCGGTGGTGCGGGACATCGCCGACTCACTGCGCCGCTCCGGCGTGGACACCCTGGTGGTGGTCAACGGACACGGCGGGAACTACGTGCTGGGCAACGTGGTCCAGGAATCCTCCGCCCGCGGCGAGCGCATGGCGCTGTTCCCCGCCGCGGAGGACTGGGAGAGCGCGCTCCGGCACGCCGGTGTGGAGACCTCGCTGCTCACCGACATGCACGCGGGGGAAATCGAGACCTCCATTCTTCTGCACACTCATCCCGAATTGCTCCGCCCCGGTTATGAGACCTCCGATCACGTCGCCGACGACCGGCGTCAGCTGCTGACGCTGGGAATGTCCGCCTACACCGATTCCGGTGTCATCGGCCGTCCTTCGCTGGGCTCCGCGGAAAAGGGCAGGGAACTTCTGGCGAGCCTGGTGGATTCCTTCGGCGCGTATTTCTCGATGCTCACCTCCGACGGCGGCGACGCGTAGTCCGGGGCGAGCGGCGCGCGGCCCGATGCGTCCCGGACCCGGGAGACGGGGGCGGGGGCGGACGCCGGTGGGGTCGTCGCGGTGACGGCGGCCGTCCGGCGTCCGGCGCGCAGGCCGGCGTACCAGCGGGCGACGAGCACGACCACGCCGGGCAGGCTCGCCACGAGGCTGAGCACTCCGTAGACCACGGCGACGGTCAGGCCCCGGCCCGCGCCCAGTCCCGCGGCACCGAACGCCCAGGCGGCGACGCCCTCGCGGGGCCCCCAGCCGCCGACGTTCAGCGGCAGTGACATGGCGAGCAGTGCCAGGACGGCCAGCGGCAGCAGTTCGGTCACCGCCGCGCCGACTCCGGCGACGCGGGCGGCGAGGACGAACATCGCCAGGTATCCGGCGAGGACGACGGCGGAGGAGACGAGGACGCCCGGCCCGTTGCGCCGGGACAGCAGTCCTTCGCGTGCCTCGGCGAGCGCCGACCGCAGGGCCCGGCCCCGGCGGGACGGTCCCGGCCGGTTCATGCGCAGGGCGAGGACGACGGCGCAGGCGCCCAGCACGGTGAGGCCCGCCAGGGGTGCCGTCTGCCGGAGGTCGTCGCGGACCGGGGACGGCAGGGTCAGCAGCATCACGGCCCCGGCGGCGAACAGCGCGAGCTGTCCGGCCGTCCGCTCCAGGACGACGGACCGCACCCCGCGGCCCAGGTCGCCGGTGCTCTGCCCGTGCCGCACCGCCCGGTGGACGTCGCCGAGGACGCCACCGGGCAGGGCCGCGTTCAGGAACAGGGCGCGGTAGTAGTCGGCGACCGCCGGTGCGAGCGGCAGCCGGATGCGCAGGCCGCGGGCCACCAGCGCCCAGCGCCAGGCACTGAACACCGTGGTGACCAGCCCGATCCCGAGCGCCACCAGCAGGGACGGCCCGTCGATCCGGCGCAGCCCGTCGACGAGGGCACCGGTGCCCAGGCGCCACAGCAGCACGGCGAGGATGACGGCACCGGCGAGGGTGCCGATCCGGGTGCGCACGGCGGGGGGGTTGAGCCGGGCGAGGAGGGCGCGGACACCGGCGCCGGTGCGCGCGTCCGGCGGGGGCGCCTCCGGGGCCGGCGGCACCCCCGGTGCCCGTGCGGTCACGCCGCGCCGCCCGCCGGCCGGCACAGGGCGAGCAGGTCGTCGTGGTGGACGACGACCCGCAGCTCGCCGGCGGCGCAGGCCTCCAGGCGTTCGGCCAGGTAGCGGCCCGCGGGCTCCGCCAGTCCGGGGCGTTCCTCCACGGCCGCGCCGACCCAGCCCCGCAGCCACTGCGCGGTCAGTGCGGCCTGCTCGGGGCCGAGCCGCCAGGGGCTCGGGGCGATCCGTACGCTCGCCCCGTGCTCGGAGAAGGCCTCCGCGGCCGCGGAGGCCGCGTCCGGGCCGAGCAGTCCGCCCCGCTTCTGGTGGGCGTTGAACGCCTCGGTGATCTCCTGGTCCAGCGGGTGCGGGGCGCTCAGTTCGACCCGTCCGGCCACCGACAGCGTCAGCAGGGCCGGGCAGCCCGCTCCGGCGCAGGCGGCGGCGAGGGCGTCGACGTCCTCGCGGGTGAGGACGTCGAGGAGGGCGGACGCCGTCACCAGGGAGGCGCCGGACAGAGCCTCGGCGGTGAGCCGGGCGACGTCTCCGCGCCGGGTCTCCACGCTGACGCGGCTGCCGTCGGCGGCGGACCGCGGGGAGGCGACGGCGGCGAAGTGCAGGAGGTAGGGGTCCCGGTCGTGCAGCACCCAGTGCTGGGCGCCGTCCAGGCGGGGGGCGAGCCAGCGGCCCATCGAGCCGGTGCCGCAGCCGATGTCGTGGATGGTGAAGCCGTCGGCCCGCCGGGGCAGGTTGGCGAGCCGGATGCGCAGCGGGTCGAGCAGGTCGTGGGCCCGCGCGTAGGCGTCGGCGGGCTCGCGCAGCTGGAGCCACTCGGGCGCGTACCGGGCGGGTTCGTCCGTCCCGGCGTCGGTGTCGGTCTCCCGCAGCCGGAGGGTCGCCCGCTCACCGGGACGCGGTGCGGGTCCGGCGCCGGGGATGACGGACCGGGGGTCCTCGTACCGGGGGCCGGGCCGGTCCGGGACCGCGCCGGTGCCGCCCGGGGGCGTGTCCGCGGCCGGGGCGGCGTGCGTGCCGCCGCCGGTCTGCCGGGTCGTCGCCTGGTCGGTCATGCGGCCCTCCGGGGTTCGGCGGGAAGCCGGCGCAGTACCGTCGCCAGGCTCTGTGCGGTGCTCGCCCAGCCGCCGAGCGCGGCACGCCGGCCGCGCGCGGCCGCCTTCAGCCGGCGGCGGACGTCTGCCTCGCCGAACCAGCCGCGCAGTTCGACGGCGATGGCGGCGGGGTTCTCCGGCGGGACGAGGATGCCGGGCACCCCTCCGTCGGGGGCGCGGCCGACCGCCTCGGGCAGGCCGCCGACATCGGTGGCCAGGACCGGGATGCCGCGTGCCAGTGCCTCGGTGACCGCCATGCCGTACGTCTCGGCGTACGAGGTGAGGACCATCAGGTCGGCGGTGGCGTAACTGGCGTCGAGTTCGGCGCCGGCCTGCGGTCCCGTCAGTTCGAGCCGGTCCCCGAGGCCGTGCTTGCCGATCAGGTACCGCAGGTGGGTGACGTACTCGGGGTCGTGGGTGAGCCCGCCGACCAGGGCGCAGCTCCACGGCAGGTCGGACACCGCGGCCAGTGCCTCCACCAGCCGGTGCTGTCCCTTGCGCGGGGTGACGGCGGCGACGCACAGGAGGCGGGAGACGCCGTCGGTGCCGGAGGCGAGGGGCGCGATGTCGGCGCCGGGGGCGGCGACGTGGACGCGGTCGGGGGCGAGACCGTGGTGGGAGACCAGGCGGCGGACCGCCCAGTCGCTGGTGGCGATCACGGCGGGCACCGCGCGCAGCACCGCGCGTTCGCGGGCGTCCAGGTCGGCGGCGAGGGCCGGGGCGAGTCCGGTCTCGTCGCCGAGCGGGAGGTGGACGAGGACGGCCATGCGCAGCCGTTGCGCCTCCGGGACGACGATCTCGGGCACCCCGCAGGCGACCAGTCCGTCCAGCAGGACGACGGCGCCGTCCGGCAGTCCGCGCAGGGTGCGGGCGAGGGCGGTGCGGGCGGCGGCGTCCGGGCGGGGCCAGTCGCCGGCCACGGCGTGCCGTTCCACCTGCCAGCCGAAGCCGGGCAGGTCCAGGCACACGCGCCGGTCGTACGCGTTGCCGCCGCTCGGCACCGACGGGTCGTCGACGCCGCCGGGCAGCAGGAAGTGCACACGGCGCAGGGACATGGGGATGATCCCCCCGTTCCATCGGGCTGGGGCCTGGGCGGCGGCGGGCGGGACGGGTGCCTGGCCGGCGGCGGTCCGTGCGGGCGCCTGGCCCGGGGACTGCGGTGGGACGTAGTCCAGGCGGGCGCGGTCGACGGTCCTGCCGGTCGCACCGGCCACGCCGACGGTCGTGCCGGTCACAGCGCACGCTCGTAGCTCGCCCAGGCGATGTGCGACTCGTGCAGGGTGACCGTGAGTCCCGCGATGCCCTTGGCACCCTCGCCCAGCGCGCCCTTGTGGATGCGCTCGGCGAGCCGGTCCGCGATGACCTTGGCCAGGTACTCCGTGGAGGTGTTGATCCCCGCGAAGTCGGGTTCGTTGTCGAGGTTGCGGTAGTTCAGTCCGCCGACCACGGCCCCGAGTTCCTGTGTGGCCAAGCCGATGTCGACGACGATGTTGTCCTCGTCCAACTGTTCGCGCCGGAACGTGGCGTCCACGAGGAACGTGGCCCCGTGCAGGCGCTGGGCCGGTCCGAAGACCTCGCCGTGGAAGCTGTGGGCGATCATGATGTGATCGCGGACGGTGATGCTGAACAACGGACGACCCTCCAGGTGCGGCGCGTCTGCTCCCCGGCCGATCGCCGCCGGGGATGTCGGTTAGTACGGCCGTACGCCTCCCGGCGTTCAGCCTCGGCTGCGTCTTTTCTCAGGTCAGGGCCCGGGACGGTTCCCGGACGGCCCTCGGGGCGGTTCCCGGACGCTCCTCCGAGGTTCCCTGAGGACCCCCGGACAATCCCCGGCCGGCCCCGGGCGGCCCCGGGCGGCCCTCCGCGCGGCCCCGGGCCGGACCGTCACCCTCTCGGGCCCGGCCGGGTCCGGGGTCAGAGGGCGTCGGCCCCGTCGTAGCGCACGAGGTGGCACAGTGCCGGGATCTCACCGGAGGCGAGGCGGGGCATGAGGGCGGGCAGGTCCGCGAACTCCGACTCGCCGGTGAGGAGCGTGTCCAGGGCCGGGTCGGCCAGCAGGTCCAGGGCGAGGGCGAGCCGGTCGGCGTAGCTGCGGCCGGGGCGGGCCGGGGAGACCGTGCCGACCTGGCTGCTGCGGATGACGAGCCGACGCGCGTGGAAGTCCTCGCCCAGCGGAAGGCTCACCTTCCGATCGCCGTACCAGCTCAGCTCGATCACCGTGCCCTCGGCGGAGAGGAGTTCGAGGGAGCGGGCGAGACCCTGTTCGGTGGCGCTGGCGTGCACGACCAGGTCGCATTCCCCGAGGGCGTCCGCGGGCGGTGCGAAGCCGACTCCGAGGGCCTCGGCCGTCTCGGCGCGCGCCGGGTCGGTGTCGACGAGCTGGACCCGTACGCCCGGGAAGCGGGCCAGCAGCGCGGCGACCGAGCTGCCGACCATGCCGCCGCCGACGACGGCGATCCGGTCGCCGATCAACGGCGCCGCGTCCCACAGGGCGTTGACGGCGGTCTCCACGGTGCCGGCGAGCACGGCCCGGCGGGCGGGCACGGTGCCGGGCACGGGGGTCACCGCGCTCGCCGGGACGACGTAGCGGGTCTGGTGCGGGTGGAGGCAGAAGACCGTCCGCCCGACGAGTGCCTCGGGTCCTTCCTCCACCACGCCCACGTTGAGGTAGCCGTACTTCACCGGTCCCGGGAAGTCCCCCTCCTGGAACGGGGCGCGCATCGCGGCGTGCTGGCTCGCGGGCACCTGGCCGCGGAAGACGAGGGTCTCCGTGCCGCGGCTCACCCCGGAGTACAGCGAGCGCACCAGGACCTCGTCCTCGCCCGGTCCGGACAGCGGTACTTCGCGGATCCCGCCCCGGCCGGGCGAGTCGAGCCAGAACGCGTGAGCGGTGCGCTTCATCGAATTCCTCCTGAACGGTCGGCACGTTGCACGCGTACCGAGAGGTGCACAGGCCGCGCACAAGGCAGCGGCGTCGATCGACTCTGTCACACGGCCGGAGGGTGTTCGGTGGCCCTGAACAACAGGTACGACGCAAGGCTCGTACAGCAGGAGACCGCCGTGGGGGCGGGCGTACAGGTCCTGCTGCTGGCGCTGCTCGGTACGGCGGTCGGCATGGGCCCCGCGGGCTGGCTGACCGGCCTCGCGTTCGCGGTCGCCACCTGGGCGGTGCTCTCCCGGGCCCTGCACCGGTCCCGGCCGTGCTCGTTCGGCGCGGCCAACCGGGTCACGCTCGGCCGGGCGATCCTGGTCGGCGGGGTGACCGCGCTGGTGGCCGACTCCTTCCAGGATTCGCCGCCCGTCACCCTGTTCGTCGGCCTGACCGCGGTCGCGCTCATCCTCGACGGGGTGGACGGCAAGGTGGCCCGCAGGACGGGCACGTCGACGCCGCTGGGCGCCCGCTTCGACATGGAGGTGGACGCGTTCCTCATCCTGGTGCTCAGCGTGTACGTGTCGACGGCGATGGGGCCCTGGGTGCTGCTGATCGGCGGTATGCGGTACGTCTTCGTGGCCGCGGCCCGGGTGTGGCCGTGGCTGAACGCCGCGCTGCCGCCGAGCACGGCCCGCAAGACGGTGGCCGCGCTCCAGGGCGTGCTCCTGCTGGTGGCGGGCGCGAACCTGCTGCCGCACCCGATCAACGTCGGGGTGACGGCGCTGGCGCTGGGGCTGCT
>NZ_LIRG01000444.1 GCF_001419695.1 Streptomyces prasinopilosus | reverse complement strand
GCGGCGAGGTCGGCCGGGCCGTGTCCGTGTTCCGCTTCGCCGCCGAGGAGGCCCGCCGCTTCAACGGCGGAGAGGGCCAGCGGCTCGACACCGACGCCGGCGGCCAGGGGCGGCTCGCCCNNAGGGCGTCGTCCTGGGCATCGCGCCGTTCAACTTCCCGCTGAACCTGTGCGCCCACAAGATCGCCCCGGCCATCGCGGCCGGTGTCCCCATCGTCCTCAAGCCCGCCCCGGCGACCCCGCTGTCCGGGTTGCTCATCGGCGAACTGCTCGCCGGGACCGAGCTGCCGGCCGGCGCCTGGAGCATCCTCCCGGTCCCCAACGACCGCATGCCCGCCCTGGTGCGGGACGAGCGGCTGCCGGTGATCTCCTTCACCGGTTCCGAGCAGGTCGGCTACGCGATCATGGACTCGGTGCCGCGCAAGCACTGCACCCTGGAGCTCGGCGGCAACGGCGCGGCCGTCGTCCTCGCCGACTGGGCGAGCGACGAGGACCTGGACCGGGCCGCGCAGCGCATCGCCGCGTTCTCCAACTACCAGGGCGGCCAGTCCTGCATCTCCGTGCAGCGGGTCATCGCCGACACCTCCGTGTACGACCGGCTGCTGCCGCGCATCGTGGCCGCGGTGGAGGCCCAGGTCACCGGGGACCCGGCCGACGACGCGACCGACGTCGGCCCGCTGGTCAGCCAGGACGCCGCCGAACGCGTCGAGGCGTGGGTGCGGGAGGCCGTCGAGGCCGGCGCCACCCTCCTCACCGGCGGCAAGCGCGACGGCGCCTCCTACGCGCCGACCGTGCTCACCGACGTGCCGGCCGGGGCGACGATCGCCCGCGAGGAGGTCTTCGGCCCCGTCCTGACGGTGGCGAGGGCGGACGGCGAGGAAGCGGCCTTCGCCGCCGTCAACGACTCCAAGTACGGCCTCCAGGCAGGAGTGTTCACCCACGACCTCCAGGCCGCCTTCCGGGCCCACCGCGCCCTGGAGGTCGGCGGCGTCGTCATCGGCGACGTGCCCTCCTACCGCGCGGACCAGATGCCGTACGGCGGTGCCAAGCAGTCCGGGGTGGGCCGCGAGGGCGTGAGGTTCGCGATGGACGACTACACCTACGAGCGGGTGATGGTCCTGACCGGCCTGGCTCTCTGAGCGGACGCCCCGGTTCCCGGGGACCGTCCCCGGGTGGCCCGCGGGTGACGCGGGAGCGCCGCCCACGAGGGGCCCGGCACCGATGCCTCCGGTGCCGGGCCCCTTCCCGTGCCGGCGCGGCCCCCGGGGGCCCTCCGCGCCCCTCCCTCCTCCTCCCGGCTCGTCCGTGCCCGCGTGCCCTCAGCCCGAGAAGCCGACCCGCGCGAGCCGCAGCGCGCCGCGCAGCCGCAGGCGCACCTCGTGCACGCCGGTGACGGCCGCCGGGTCCCCGGGGGAGACGAGGGGGGCGCCGAGCGTGACGTAGTCGTACGGGCCCGGCGTCGGCGACGACGGGGACAGTCCGGCGAGCACCGGGCCGTCGTCGAGGGAGAGCTCGACGGTTCCCCCGCCGGACACCTCGACGGTCACCTCCCGCGCCCCGCTCCCGAAGTCGCAGGTGCGGAAGACCAGTTCGCCCTCCCGTCCGGCCACCGGCGTCACCGCGTCGCCGGACTCCCTGGTCCGGTCGACGATCTCGGTGCCGCTCTGCCCGTCGAAGCGGGCCGCGTCCAGGCCGTGCTCGAGCACCGCGCGGGGGACGGCGGGCTCGCCGTCGAGCGTGACGGTGGCCCGCTGCCGGACGTCCGTGCTGGAGGCGCCGGCCAGCAGCTCGTACCGGCCCGGCTCCACCCGCCACCGGTCCACCGCCACGTCCCAGAACGCGAAGACGGACAGGGGGAGTTCGAAGGCGACGTCGGCCGTCTCGCCGGGCGCGAGGGTCAGCCGCCGATGGGCCGCCAGCTCGCGCAGCGGACGCGGCACCGACGGGTCCACGGCCCGCGTGTAGAGCTGGACGACCTCGTCGGCCGCGACGGCACCGGTGTTGGTGACGGTGAACGAGACGCGCACCCCCCGCTCCCCGGCCCGCGCCGTCAGCTCGCCGTAGGCGAAGGACGCGTACGACAGGCCGTGGCCGAAGGGGAACAGCGGAGTGCCCCCGAAGTACAGGTAGGTCTGGCGGGAGCCGATCACGTCGTAGTCGAGCAGGCCGGGGAGGTCGGCGTCGCCGGCGTACCAGGTCTGCGGGAGCCGGCCGGCGGGGGAGACGTCACCGGCGAGCACCCGGGCCAGCGCGGTGCCCGCGGCCTGCCCGCCGTGCGCGGTCCAGAGCACCGCCGGCAGGTCCGTCGGATCGACCGCGTACGGGTAGGAGGAGACCAGCACCAGCACGGTGCTGGGGTTGGCGGCGCGGGCCGCGCGCAGCAGCAGCTCCTGCTGGGCGGGCAGCCGGAGCGTCGTGCGGTCCTCGGTCTCCCGGCCGTTGATGTGCGGGTCGTTGCCGGCGACCACCACGACCACGTCGGCCCGTGCCGCGGCCCGCGCCACCGCCTCCTCGCCGTGCTCGGTGACGATCAGCTCGAACACCTCGGGGCCCGCTCCGGCCACCGCGTCCCGTCCGGTGGCGGCGCCCTCCGAGGCCGGGGGGTTCCCGGGGGCAACCTTCACGCCGTCGGCGGCGACCTGCACGGGGAGCCCCGTCCCCAGGTGCCTGAGGAGGTGACCGCCGCCGTGCGGTTCCAGCCGGAACGTCTCCTGCACGACCCAGCCGCCCGGCTGGTCGGCGGAGGCGCGGAGGTAGCCGTCCTCGGCGACCGACAGGTACCGGCCGTCCGGGGCGCGCAGGGTCAGCACGCCCCCGCCCCAGTCGACCAGGGCGAGTTCGGTGCCCTCGGGCCCGGCGGTGAGCGGGGCCAGGTCGGTACGGCCGGCGAGCAGCGCCGGATCCAGCGCGCCCTCGGCGCCGCGTGCCGTGCCGGGGGCGTCGGGCGCCGGCGGGACGTGCAGGAAGGTGCCGGCGGAGGTCTTCACCAGGACGCGGTCCACGCCCTCCGTGAACTCCACCCGCTCGGCGCCGAACCGCTCGTAGAGCCCTTCCAGGGGAGTGGAGCGGTGGATCAGGGTGCCGCTGTACCAGTCGAGCTTGCACTCGTCGGCCAGCAGGCCGACCACGGCGACACGGGTGTGCGCCGGGGCCAGGGGCAGCAGGCCGTCGTTCTTCAGCAGGACGACGGCCTGTTCGGCGGCCTCCTGGGCCAGCGCCCGGTGCTCCGGGGTGTCGAAGGCGTGCTCGTCGGCGCCCCCCTCCGCCCGCGGGACACCGGGGTCCCCGCCGTTCCCGCCGCCCCCGTACGGGTCCGTGTCCGGGTCGAACTCGCCGAGCCGGAAGCGCACCGAGAGCTGCCGGCGGACCGCTTCGTCGATCTCGGCCTCCGTCAGCAGCCCCCGCCGCAGGGCCTCCCGGAGGCGCCCCACGATGA
Source organism: Streptomyces prasinopilosus (assembly GCF_001419695.1). Taxonomy (GTDB): domain Bacteria; phylum Actinomycetota; class Actinomycetes; order Streptomycetales; family Streptomycetaceae; genus Streptomyces; species Streptomyces prasinopilosus. The sequence continues at coordinate 2,651 of NZ_LIRG01000444.1, read as the reverse complement.
CCGAGCTGTCCGTGCCGTGGTCCGTGAAACTGTCGACCCCGGCCCGCAGCGAGGCCGCGACGGCCTCCTCGTGGGTGTCGAAGTAGTGCTCGGAGTCGACCAGGTTGGACGGCGCCCCGGCGTCGGAGCAGACCAGCAGCTCCTCCCCGGTCCAGGTGCGCAGCTGCTCGCGCAGGTACGGCGAGACGTGGTTCGGACGGCCGTTGACCAGGTTGTAGGCGGGCATCACGCCGGCCACCGCCCCCGCCTCGACGGCGCCCCGGAAGGCGCGCAGATCGTACTCGTGCAGCACCCGCGGGCGGACGGAGCTGGACGCGGTGTCCCGGGCCGTCTCGTTGTTGTGCGCGAGCCAGTGCTTGAGCACCGGCGCCGTCCGCCAGTACACCGGGTGGTCACCGCGCAGGCCGCGGGTGTAGGCGGTGGCGATCGCCGAGGTGAGCCGGGGGTCCTCCGAGTAGCCCTCCTCGTTGCGGCCCCACAGGGGGTGGCGCAGCAGGTTGACGGTCGGCGCCCAGACGTTGAGACCGACCCGCTCGTCCCGGGCGCGCATCGCGCGCGTCTCCCTGGACACCGCCTCGCCGACCCGGCGCACCAGCTCCGGGTTCCAGGTCGCCCCCAGCCCGACGGCCTGCGGGAACACCGTCGCCGGACCCATCCAGGCCACCCCGTGCAGTGCCTCCTGGCCGGTGCGGAAGGCGGCGATGCCCAGCCGTTCGACGGCGGGCGTGAACTGGTGGAGGGCTCCGATCCTCTCCTCGAGGGTCAGCCGCGACAGAAGGTCGTCGACGCGCTTCGCGAACGGCAGGTGCGGATCGCGGAAAGGCGGCGTGGGCGGCGTTGGTGCGGTCACGTGGACATCCCCTTGCGGTGGAACGAAGAAGCGCTTTCGAAGCGCTTCGATGCTGATTCCGAGGTGGGGCGGGTGTCAAGGACATGAGCGGGGGAGATCGGGCGCCCGACGGGACCTCGCGGACATTTCCCCGAACTCCGTGGGTGCGAGGCGCATGTGTGGTGCTCGTGGGGCGGCTCGGCGCCCCTCCGAGGAATCTTGTAAGCAACTCTTGTGCGTCCTTGGGTGTTCACTTAACCTCGCAGCAACATCGAAGCGCTTCGACTGCGAGGCCGCCTCCCCGGCACGTTCCCTCCGAACGACCGCTTCGGCTCAGCCAGTTCCAGTGAAGACACCGCAGCCGACGGCCGCCGCCGGGTGTCCTGGTGTGCCATGAAGGGTTGACGCAATGACGCCGAACGCCTCCACCTCCTCCGGGCCCAGCCGGAGAAGCTTCCTCGCCTCCACCGCGGCCGCCACCGCAGCGGTGGCGGGGGGAATACCGCTGCTCTCCGCGTGCGGGGGTGCGGACGGCGGCGGCTCGCGCGACGGCACCACGTCGGGCAAGGAGGCCGAGAAGCTGCTGCCGGCGTACGTCGCCAGCAACGTCGTCACCCCCGACATCCCCAGCAGGAACGGCTCCGCGGTCGGCTTCACCGGCAAGCTCGACCTCGCGGACCTGAAGACGTCGGTGCCCGAGAAGCTCGGCAAGGGCAGCAAGGTCACCGTCATGTCGCCGTTCTGGGGCTCCCCGCCCAAGGAGGGCAACGCCTACTACCGGACGATGAACGACCTCATCGGCGTCGACGTGGTCTGGCGGAACCAGGACGGCAACACCTACGACCAGAAGCTCGGCGCGGTCCTCGCCTCCAGCGACGTGCCCGACGTCGTGGTCGTGCCCGGCTGGAACATGACGGGCAAGATCCCCAGCGCCGTCATCGGCAAGTTCGCCGACCTCGGCCCGTACCTCTCCGGCGACGCGGTCAAGGACTACCCGAACCTCGCGGCGATCCCCACCGACGCCTGGCAGCGGTCCATCTTCGGCGGCAAGCTGCGCGGCCTGCCCATGCCGTCCTCGTACGTCACCGGCATCGTGCCCCTCTACCGGCAGGACATCTTCGAGAAGGAGGGCTACGAGGTCCCCCGTTCCTGCGACGAGTTCATGGCGCTGGCCAAGGACGCCACCAACGCCAAGGCCAAGCGCTGGGCCTGCCTGGACATGAAGTGGACCGCCTTCAACGCCTTCGGCGTGCTCTCCGGCGAGGAGAAGTCGCTCGGCTGGAACGAGGTCGACGGCAAATTGATCTACCGCATCGAGACCGAGGAGTACCTCGAGGCCCTGGAGTGGACGCGCAAGCTGTTCGCCGCCGGTGTGGTGCACCCCGATGCCGAGCTGGGCAAGAGCAACGCCAACGACCCCGGCCCCAAGTTCGCCGCCGGCGAGTTCCTCGTCTACAACCAGGACTCGTCGCAGTGGTGGAGCCGCACAGCCGAACAGGCCGTGCAGAACCCCGAGTTCAAGATCTGGGGCATGGACGTCTTCGGCCACGACGGCGGCGACCCCACGCTGTGGGCGAAGAACCCGGCCGGCATCTTCGCCTTCGTCAACAAGAAGGCCTCCGAGGCCGTGATCCGCGACGTGCTGGCCGTCGCCAACGTCACCGCCGCGCCGTACGGCACCAAGGAGTACATGGCGACCAACTACGGGGTGGAGGGCACCCACTACACCGTCAAGGACGGCGTGCCCACCAAGACCGACCAGGGCAACATCGACGTGATGAACGCCTTCGTGATGATCGCGAGCCCCGCCCCGACCATCGCC
>NZ_LIRG01000443.1 GCF_001419695.1 Streptomyces prasinopilosus | reverse complement strand
GCCGGTGCCGATCCGCTGGTGAGGGGCGCGGGCCCCCACCGCCCGCGCCCCTCACCAGCGGATCGGCACCGGCAGTGCCGTCAGGAGGCCCGAGACCGCCACCACCAGGGCCAGCACGTACACCTCCGCCCGCGCGGGACCGGCGGCGCTCAGCGGATCGGACGCACGGGCCAGCCGGATCCTGGCCCACAGGGCGAGGGCCGCGACCCCGGCCATCAGGATCACCTTGGCGAGCAGGACACGCCCGTACGCCGTGTCCGTCAGCTGCTCCAGGACCGACTCCGGCGGCATCCGGCGCAGCGAGCTGCACACCCCGGTCGCCGTGAGGGCGACGAGCAGGACGGCCGCCACGCGCGCGTACAGCCCCAGCAGCACGGCGCCCGCCGGTGAGCCCCGCCACGCGCGCACCGTGCGCAGCGCGTACAGCAGGCCCCCCGCCCACAGCGAGGCGCAGACCAGGTGGACCACCGTCAGCCCGGAGCCGATCAGCGGGGTGTGCTCGGTCCCGGGGTGCGCGCGCAGGGCCTCGGCGACGACGACCACCGCCAGCGGCCACACCTGCGTGTCCGGGCGGCGGGAAGCGGCGCACAGGGCCGCGGCGAGGAACGCGTTGACCTCCAGGAGGGCGAGCCTGCCGTCCCGCGAGGCGTACAGGCTGCCCACGTCGACGGCGGCGAGGCCGTCGGGAACCAGGTTCCCGGTGGCCACCACGCAGGCGAGCCCGAGCGCGGCCGCGAAACCGGCGGAGTTCGCGACGGTGGACCAGGCGCGCGGCACGGCCGGGGGAGCGTCGGGCACGGAACGCAGCAGCCGCCTCACGAACAGCTCGCCGACGGGTACGGCCAGCGCCGCGAACAGCACCGTCCGGAGCAGGGCCACGCCACCGGTGCCGGGCGCGGCGGCCTCACCGGTGCCGTGCAGGGCCGGGGACGGACCGAGGAGCGGGATCAGCCCGGCCAGCGCCACCAGGACGAGGACGGCGGCGGCCGGGCTGGCGCCGGAACGCCGCGCGTCCCCGTGCGCGCCGGTCGTCCCGGAGGCGGGGTTGGTCAGAGTCACCCCAGGATCTTCACAAGGGCCCACAGAACGGGCAAGCACGGGGTACGGGACGGGGGCTCATTTCCCACCAAGGTCGCATTTACCGGCCCCGTCCGCCCGGCTCCCTTCGTCCGCCCGGCCCGCCGGCCCGTCGCCCCTCACCGGACGGGGGCGTCACCCCACAGGCCGGGCCGTCACCTCCACCGGGCCGCCCCGCACCC
>NZ_LIRG01000442.1 GCF_001419695.1 Streptomyces prasinopilosus | reverse complement strand
GCGGGGCCGTTCGAGCGGCGCGACACCGCGTCCCGCCGCTCGAACGGCCCCGCGGCCGGATGCCGCCTCAGTGGCAGAGCCGCGCCTCGTGCTCGGCGTGACCGCGCGGTTCCAGCTGGAAGGTGCAGTGCTCCACGTCGAAGTGGTCGCCCAGGCAGCTCTGCAGCGCGTGCAGCATCTTCTCGTACCCGATCGTGCTGAGCACCTCGGAGCTGACGACCACGTGCGCGGAGAGCACCGGCATGCCCGAGGTGATGGTCCAGGCGTGCAGGTCGTGCACGTCCTCGACGCCCTGCGTGCCCAGGATGTGCGCCCGGACCTGAGCCATGTCCACGCCCTTGGGCGCCGCCTCCAGCAGGACGTCCAGGGTCTCGCGCAGCAGTCCGAAGGCGCGGGGCACGATCAGCGCGGCGATCACGAGGGAGGCGATCGGGTCGGCCGCGGTCCAGCCGGTCGCCACGACGACCAGCGCCGAGACGATCACCGCGACGGAACCGAACGCGTCGGCGGCCACCTCCAGGAACGCCCCGCGCACGTTCAGGCTCTCCTTCTGCCCGCGCATCAGCAGCGCCAGCGACACCAGGTTGGCGACCAGGCCGATCGCGCCGAAGACCAGCGTCAGCCCGCCCTCGGTCTCGGCCGGAGCGACGAACCGCCGGATCGCCTCGTACAGCACGTAGCCGCCGACCCCGAGCAGCAGCAGGCAGTTCGCGAGCGCCGCGAGGATCTCCGCCCGGGCGTAGCCGAAGGTGCGGTGCTCGCTCGGCGGGCGGTTCGCGAAGTGGATCGCCAGCAGGGCCATGCCGAGCCCCAGCGCGTCCGTCGCCATGTGCGCCGCGTCGGCGACGAGGGCGAGCGAGCCGGCCAGCAGACCGCCCACGATCTCGACGACCATGACACCGAGCGTGATCGCCAGCGCCACCCGCAGCCTGCCGCGGTACGCCGCGCTCGCCGTACCCCCGGCGTACGCGCCGTGCGCGTGCCCGTGATCGTGCCCAGCACCCATGAGAGCCGTCCCTCCGTGACTCGTCCGGATCACAGTGAACTACGGGGAGGGGGTATGGGGCAACGCGGCACTGAACACCGTTGTCATGTGCTCTGACCTGCGAAAATATTGAACGGGCCGGGCGCGCTCGGGGCGGCGTGCGCACCCTCCGCGCTATCCGGCCGGCGGGCCACGGGCGCGAACCTGGCGGGTGCGGGTGCGGGTGCGGGTGCGGGTGCGGGTGCGGCCGGGCGTCGGGCCGGTCTCCCCGTGCGTGCGCGCCGGGCCACGGGGCGCGGCCCCCGTGACGAGATCCACACGGGCCCGTGCCGGGCCCGCCGTGCGCGATCGCCGGCGCGGGGAGCGTGGGGCGCCCCCACCCGCACGGCGTCCGGCCGGGCGCGGGAGGGCCTTCGGCTCCCGGCGCCACGGTGCGGGCCGGGTCGCCCGTCCGGCGCCCTCCCGGGCCGTCCGCGGTCCCCGACGCGGGCATTGCGCTGGTCAGAGGCCTGGCCGCCCCCGGCGCCGGCCGTGGTCCGGCCCGTACGCGCCCAGCGGTGACCGCGGACGGCCCGGGAGGGCGCCGGACGGGCGACCCGGCCCGCACCGTGGCGCCGGGAGCCGAAGGCCCTCCCGCGCCCGGCCGGACGCCGTGCGGGTGGGGGCGCCCCACGCTCCCCGCGCCGGCGATCGCGCACGGCGGGCCCGGCACGGGCCCGTGTGGATCTCGTCACGGGGGCCGCGCCCCGTGGCCCGGC
>NZ_LIRG01000441.1 GCF_001419695.1 Streptomyces prasinopilosus | reverse complement strand
GGAGGCCGCGGCCTCCGCGGCGGCGGCCTCGGAGGCGGGCGCGTCGCCGGTGCGGATCAGTTCCTCGGCGAAGGCGGCGTCGATGAGCACGGCGTCCCGGGGAGCTATCGAGGTGAGCCGGGAGGCCAGGTTCACCGTCGTGCCGAAGACATCGCCCATCCGGGTGGTGACGGTGCCGAACGCCATGCCGACCCGGAGTTCCGGCATCGTCTCGTCGTTCGCCATGGTCTCGATCAGCCGCAGGGCGATCTCCGCGGCCGTTCCCGCGTCGTCGGCGACGTAGAGCACCTCGTCGCCGAGGGTCTTGATGAGCCGTCCGCCGCGCGCGGCCACCAGGTCGGCGGCGGTCGTCTCGAAGGCCTCGACGAGTTCGCCGAGCTCCTCCTCCTCCATCCGCCGGGTGAGCCGCGTGAACCCGACGAGGTCGGCGAACGCGACGGCGAGCCGCCGGTCCACCATCTCCTCGTCGTCGGCGGCCTGCAGCACCCGCCCGGCCGAGGCGGCGAGCTGCCGCCGCCAGACGTAGACGAGGAACTCCTCCAGCTCGGGCAGCAGCAGCTCGATGATGGGATACGTGACCTCGGTGCGGGTCATGCCCAGCTCGGGCGGCTCGGTCAGCCCCTCCAGGAAGGAGTCGATCTGCCACTCGGCCAGTCGCGCGGTGGTCTGCCCCGTGGACCGTGCCACCTGCACGGCCATGGCCTCGCTGAGCAGTCCCGCCTCCACCAGGCCGGCCAGCCGGCGCAGGGCCAGGACGTCGGCCTCGGTCAACGCCTTGGCCTGTCCGACGTCGGCGAATCCCATGGCCCGCCAGAAGCGCGTGGCCGTTTCCACGGTGACGCTGGCACTGCGCGCCGCCTGGAAGGGGGTGTAACGGCGCTCGGCACCGAGGATGAGCTGTTCGAGACGCAGAGCGAGCGGATCCTCGCCGTTGCCGGCGGGACGGGAGTCGTCCCCCCGCTCGCGCGAGGCCGAGGGTGGCGGAGGCTCCGCGCGGCCCTGCGCTTCCGTTCCGGAGCCCGAGTCGTCGACGGTCACGCGTTGCTGCCCTTCCGATCTGCCACGGTCATGTCTCGACCGGCCTCAACTCTACGGCAGGTGTGCGCCAGCTCACTCCGTCCGGTCGCGCCCACGGGTGGCACGACCGGCGCACCCGGGACCGGGGTACCCGTCGTCCGCCCGCGCACCCGTACCGCGTGCGCCCCTCACCCGCCCCCGGGTGCGGGCGGGACCCCCGGGACGACGGCCGCGGGGCCTAGGGGGCCGCGGGGCGCACGTGCACGATGTCGCCCGCCCCCACCGGTTCCTGCACCCCCTCCTCCGTGGCCAGCACCAGGCGTCCGTCCCCGTCGACGGCGACCGCCTCGCCCCGCAGCACCCGGTCGCCCGGCAGCTCGGCCCGCACCGTCCGCCCGAGGGTCGCGCACCCCGCCGCGTAGGTCTCCTGCAGGCCGCTCGCGGCCGGGTCGCCGCCCGCCGTCCGCCAGCGCCCGTACCAGTCCTCCAGCGACCGCAGCACGCCCCGCAGCAGCGGGTCGCGGTCCGTGGTCACCGCGCCCGCCAGCGCCAGGGACCCGGCGGTGGGCACCGGCAGTTCGTCGGCGCGCAGGCTGACGTTGACGCCGACGCCGATCACCACCCCGCCGTCCCCGGCCCGCTCCGCGAGGATCCCGGCGGCCTTGCGCTCCTCGCCGCCCACGGTGACGAGGAGGTCGTTGGGCCACTTCAGGGCCGTGTCGACGCCCGCCGTCCGGGACAGTCCGGTGGCCACCGCGACGCCGGTGAGCAGGGGCAGCCAGCCCCAGCGGGCCACCGGCACCTCGACGGGCCTGAGCAGGACGGAGAAGAAGAGTCCGGAGCGGGCCGGGGCCGTCCACCGCCGGTCCAGGCGGCCCCGCGCGGCGGTCTGCTCCTCGGCGACGAGCACGGACCCCTCGCCGGCCGTCCCCGCCTCGGCGCGGGCCACCAGGTCGGAGTTGGTGGAACCGGTGCGCTGCACCACGTCGACCCGCCGCCACAGCCCGCCGTCCCGCACCAGGCCCTTGCGCAGGCCGGCGGCGTTCAGCGGCGGGCGGTCGAGGTCGCTCCAGCGTCCCCGCGCCGGCGGGAGGTCCGGTCCGGCCGTGCCATCGTCATCCGGTGACTTCGTCATGCGGCCACCCTAGGTACGGCCTCCTCCGCGGCGCAGCGGGGACCGGCCTGGGATCCCGGTCACGGCGACCTGGTCACGGGACCGGGCCTCGGGACCACGTCCCGGAATCCACGTCCCGGAACCGGGTGACCGGCGCGGTTCCCAGTCCGTTTCCCGGTCTGTGAAGGGGAAGGCGGTGTGGGATAGACCGCACTGCCGATCCCAGGTGCCCCCACTACGCTACGGATGAGTAACCGTCCCCCCTTTTGAGCAGGCAGGGAGCCGTATCCCGATGTCCGAGCCGGAAGTGCAGCAGCCCGACCTCCGTACGACCGCGGGCAAGCTCGCGGACCTCCAGCGGCGCATCCACGAGGCGACGCACGCCGGTTCGGAGCGGGCCGTGGAGAAGCAGCACGCCAAGGGCAAGCTGACGGCCCGTGAGCGGATCGACCTGCTGCTCGACGAGGGGTCGTTCGTCGAGCTGGACGAGTTCGCCCGGCACCGTTCCACCCACTTCGGACTGGACGCCAACCGCCCCTACGGCGACGGCGTCGTCACCGGGTACGGCACGGTCGACGGCCGCCCGGTCGCCGTGTTCTCGCAGGACTTCACGGTCTTCGGCGGGGCGCTGGGCGAGGTGTACGGGCAGAAGATCGTCAAGGTCATGGACTTCGCCCTGAAGACCGGCTGCCCGGTCGTCGGGATCAACGACTCCGGCGGCGCCCGGATCCAGGAGGGCGTGGCCTCGCTGGGCGCCTACGGCGAGATCTTCCGCCGCAACACCCACGCCTCCGGGGTGATCCCGCAGATCAGCCTGGTCGTCGGCCCGTGCGCGGGCGGCGCGGTCTACTCCCCCGCGATCACCGACTTCACGGTCATGGTCGACAAGACCTCGCACATGTTCATCACCGGCCCGGACGTCATCAAGACGGTCACCGGCGAGGACGTCGGCTTCGAGGAGCTGGGCGGCGCCCGCACCCACAACTCCACCTCGGGCGTGGCCCACCACATGGCCGGGGACGAGAAGGACGCCGTCGAGTACGTCAAGCAGCTGCTGTCGTACCTGCCGTCCAACAACCTCTCCGACCCGCCGGCCTACCCGGAGGAGGCGGACCTCGCCGTCACCGACGAGGACCGCGAGCTGGACACGATCGTCCCGGACAGCGCGAACCAGCCGTACGACATGCACACGGTGATCGAGCACGTCCTGGACGACGGCGAGTTCCTCGAGACGCAGCCGCTGTTCGCGCCGAACATCGTCACCGGCTACGGCCGGGTGGAGGGCCGCCCGGTCGGCATCGTCGCCAACCAGCCGATGCAGTTCGCCGGGTGCCTGGACATCACCGCCTCCGAGAAGGCGGCCCGCTTCGTGCGCACCTGCGACGCCTTCAACGTGCCGGTCCTGACCTTCGTCGACGTGCCCGGCTTCCTGCCCGGCGTCGACCAGGAGCACGACGGCATCATCCGGCGCGGCGCCAAGCTGATCTTCGCGTACGCGGAGGCGACCGTCCCGCTGATCACCGTCATCACCCGCAAGGCGTTCGGCGGCGCGTACGACGTCATGGGGTCCAAGCACCTGGGCGCCGACCTCAACCTGGCGTGGCCCACCGCGCAGATCGCGGTGATGGGCGCGCAGGGCGCCGTCAACATCCTGCACCGCCGCACCATCGCCGAATCGGACGACGCCGAGGCCACCCGCGCCCGGCTGATCCAGGAGTACGAGGACACCCTGCTCAACCCCTACGTGGCGGCCGAGCGCGGCTACGTCGACGCGGTGATCATGCCGTCGGACACCCGCCGGCACATCGTCCGCGGCCTGCGTCAGCTGCGGACCAAGCGGGAATCCCTGCCTCCGAAGAAGCACGGCAACATCCCCCTGTGAACCCTGCCCGCCGGGCCCCGCGCCCCGGGGTCCGGCCGAGCGATTGGAAGAGGCCATGACGATCAAGGTCGTACGGGGCAACCCGACCCCGGAGGAGCTGGCCGCCGCACTGGCGGTGGTCCGCGTGCGCGCCGCGGCGGCGTCCGCCGTGCCGTCCGGCGCGCCCGCTCCCCGCGACTCCTGGTCCGACCCGTCCCGCCTCGCCGGCCGGCTCCTGCCCCAGCCGGGGCCGGCGGCCTGGTCGCGGACGTACTGGCCCGGGGCCTGAGGTCCGGGACCCCGGTCCGGCGCGTGCCGGGAAGTTGAGTACGCGTACTCAGGCGGCGCCGGGGCGGGCGGCCGGACGATGGAGGACATGCTGTGGTCCGACCCCGAGAACGAGCCGCCGAAGGAACTGCGGGACACGCAGGAGATGCTGCGGCGGCTGGGCGTTCTCATGGCGCTGGCCATGGTGCTGGCGATGATCGTGATCGGTGTGCGGTGAGGCGCCCGGCCGCCACGCCGGAGGGCGGATCCGCCGATACGCTGATCGCATGACAGATCAGCCCCGTCGCCGGCTCGTGCTCGCCTCCCAGTCCCCCGCCCGGCTCGGGCTGCTCCGCCAGGCCGGACTCACCCCCGAGGTGATCGTCAGCGGAGTCGACGAGGACGCCGTCACCGCACCCACCCCGGCCGAGCTGGCCCTCGCCCTCGCCGAGGCGAAGGCCTCCGTGGTCGCGGCGAAGCCGGAGGTCCGGGGGGCCCTGGTGATCGGCTGCGACTCGGTGCTCGAGCTGGACGGCCGGGCCCTCGGCAAGCCCGCGGACGCCGAGGAGGCCACCGCGCGCTGGAAGTCGATGCGGGGCCGCGCGGGCATCCTCCAGACCGGCCACTGCGTCTACGACACCGCCGCGGAGGGCAGCCGGTACGCCTCCGCCACCGCGTCCACCGTCGTCCGCTTCGGCGAGCCCTCCGACGAGGAGATCGCCGCCTACGTCGCCTCCGGCGAACCGCTCCACGTCGCGGGAGCGTTCACCCTGGACGGCCGCTCGGCCCCGTTCATCGAGGGCATCGAGGGCGACCACGGGAACGTCATCGGCATCAGCCTGCCGCTGGTGCGCCGCCTGCTGGGCCGGCTGGGCGTGGGCATCACGGACCTGTGGGCGCCGCCGGAGAGGTGACCGGGGACCCGTCGGCGCCACCCCCGCCCACGGGACCGGTGGGTCCGGTGGCGCCGGCCGGTCCGGCGGGCGCCCGGCCGGGCGGGGCGGCCCGCGGCGCGGCGGGCCCGCACGGGGCGGAGCAGGACCCGAGGGCGGCGCCGGCGGCCGTCGAGGACACCGGCGCCGCGTGCGGGTCGAGGCCGGCCGGGGGGCAGGTGCGGCCGTCCGGCGAGGACCCCGGGCAGCCGGTTCGGGGCGGCGGCGCCGAGCCCTTCGGCGCCGAGCGCGGGCACCGCGGCCCACGCCGCCCCCTGTGGAACACCGCCCCCCATCCTCGAACGCGATTCCGGTTACTCCGGGTACGCTCGGGGTGGCGCGAATGTTACCGACGAGTAAAGCCGGGGGCGGGGGTCCCGCGAACGGCAAAGAATCATTGGGCCATTCGTAGGGACTCGACAAAGAAACGGAGTGGGGCGCGGCACGCTCTCACAGAGACCTTGACCACACGGGACGGCTAGGGTTTCCCGGAGGAGTCTTGCGTACCAAGGCGCGACATGGGATTTCGCGGGTCGAGCGAGCCTCGGATCACGCTCCGTGTGGGCAAGGTCACCATTGGGGACGGGTCGTAGTGCCGTGTCGGCAGTCCCTAAACTCGGCTTGTTTCAAGGAGGGAGCCTCAATCGTGCGCAAGGTGCTCATCGCCAACCGTGGCGAAATCGCTGTCCGCGTGGCCCGAGCCTGTCGGGACGCCGGCATCTCGAGCGTGGCCGTCTACGCGGACCCGGACCGGGACGCTCTGCACGTCCGCGCCGCGGACGAGGCGTTCGCCCTGGGCGGTGACACTCCCGCGACCAGCTACCTCGACATCGACAAGGTGCTGAAGGCCGCCCGCGAATCGGGGGCCGACGCCATCCACCCCGGCTACGGCTTCCTCTCCGAGAACGCCGACTTCGCCCAGGCGGTCCTCGACGCCGGGCTGGTCTGGATCGGCCCGCCGCCGCAGGCCATCCGCGACCTCGGCGACAAGGTCGCCGCCCGCCACATCGCCCAGCGCGCCGGCGCCCCGCTGGTCGCGGGCACCCCCGACCCGGTGTCCGGCGCCGACGAGGTCGTCGCCTTCGCCGAGGAGCACGGCCTGCCCATCGCGATCAAGGCCGCGTTCGGCGGTGGCGGCCGCGGTCTGAAGGTCGCCCGCACCCTCGAGGAGGTCCCGGAGCTGTACGACTCCGCGGTCCGCGAGGCGGTGGCCGCCTTCGGCCGCGGCGAGTGCTTCGTCGAGCGGTACCTGGACAAGCCGCGGCACGTGGAGACCCAGTGCCTGGCCGACACCCACGGCAACGTGGTCGTCGTCTCCACCCGCGACTGCTCGCTGCAGCGCCGGCACCAGAAGCTGGTCGAGGAGGCCCCGGCGCCGTTCCTGTCCGAGGCGCAGATGGCCGAGCTGTACACGGCGTCGAAGGCCATCCTGAAGGAGGCCGGCTACGTCGGCGCCGGCACGGTGGAGTTCCTGGTCGGCGCCGACGGCACGATCTCCTTCCTGGAGGTCAACACCCGCCTCCAGGTGGAGCACCCGGTCACCGAGGAGGTCGCCGGTGTCGACCTGGTGCGCGAGATGTTCCGCATCGCCGACGGCGAGGTGCTCGGCTACGACGACCCGCCGCTGCGCGGTCACTCCTTCGAGTTCCGCATCAACGGCGAGGACCCGGGGCGCGGCTTCCTGCCCGCCCCCGGCACGGTCACCGCGTTCGCCCCGCCGTCCGGTCCGGGCGTGCGCCTGGACGCGGGCGTCGAGTCGGGCTCGGTCATCGGCCCGGCCTGGGACTCGCTGCTGGCCAAGCTGATCGTCACCGGCCGCACCCGACAGGAGGCGCTCCAGCGGGCGGCCCGCGCCCTGGACGAGTTCCAGGTCGAGGGCATGGCCACCGCCATCCCGTTCCACCGCGCCGTGGTCAGGGACCCCGCGTTCGCCCCCGAGCTGACCGGCTCCGACGAGCCCTTCACGGTCCACACCCGGTGGATCGAGACCGAGTTCGTCAACGAGATCAAGCCCTTCACCGCCGGCACGGACGCCGAGGCGGAGGAGGAGGCCGACCGGGAGACGGTCGTCGTCGAGGTCGGCGGCAAGCGCCTGGAGGTCTCCCTGCCCGCCTCGCTCGGCATGTCGCTGGCCCGCACGGGTCTCGCGGCCGGGGCCAAGCCCAAGCGCCGTGCGGCGAAGAAGTCCGGTCCCGTGGCCTCGGGCGACACCCTCGCCTCCCCGATGCAGGGCACCATCGTCAAGATCGCGGTGGAGGAGGGCCAGGAGGTCGAGGAGGGCGACCTCGTCGTCGTCCTGGAGGCCATGAAGATGGAGCAGCCCCTCAACGCCCACCGCTCCGGCACCGTCAAGGGCCTCAGCGCGGAGGTCGGCGCCTC
>NZ_LIRG01000440.1 GCF_001419695.1 Streptomyces prasinopilosus | reverse complement strand
CGTCCCGGCCCGTCCCGGCCCTGGCGCGGCCGGGACGGGCCGGGACGTCGTGGGCGGGGCGGGCGGCGCGGGCGAGGAGGATCGCGGTGATGGCGGCGACCTCCTCGGGCCCGGCGTGGCCCTTCTCGACGCGGATGTCGGGTGTGTTCATGGGTGTCAGTCTCCCTGGGAGAGGGGTCCGCTGGATTGCCGTGAGGGGTCCGCCGGGTCACCGGGGCGGACCGCTTCGGCCGGTCGGCTACTGCGGCGGGTTGCCGTGCTTGCGGGAGGGCAGGTCGGCGTGCTTGGTCTGCAGCATCGCCAGGGAGCGGATCAGCACCTCGCGGGTCTCGGCGGGGTCGATCACGTCGTCCACCAGACCGCGTTCGGCCGCGTAGTAGGGGTGCATCAGCTCGGACTTGTACTCCTTGACCATGCGCGCCCGCATGGCGTCGGGGTCCTCGGCCTCGGCGATCTGGCGGCGGAAGATGACGTTGGCCGCGCCCTCCGCGCCCATCACGGCGATCTCGTTGGTCGGCCAGGCGTAGGTGAGGTCGGCGCCGATGGACTGGCTGTCCATGACGATGTACGCGCCGCCGTACGCCTTGCGCAGGATCAGCGAGATCCTGGGCACGGTCGCGTTGCAGTAGGCGTAGAGGAGCTTGGCGCCGTGGCGGATGATGCCGCCGTGCTCCTGGTCGACGCCCGGGAGGAAGCCGGGGACGTCCAGGAAGGTGAGGATCGGGATGTTGAAGGCGTCGCACATCTGGACGAAGCGGGCGGCCTTCTCGGAGGCCTCGATGTCGAGCACGCCGGCCAGCGCCTGGGGCTGGTTGGCGACGATGCCGACGACCTGGCCGTCCATCCGGGCCAGGGCACAGATGATGTTCCGCGCCCAGCGCTCGTGGACCTCGAGGTACTCGCCGTCGTCGACGATCTCCTCGATGACCTTGGTCATGTCGTACGGGCGGTTGCCGTCGGCCGGGACCAGGTCGAGCAGGACGTCGCCGCGGCGCTCGGGCGCGTCGGTGCTCTCGGTCCTCGGGGGGTTCTCGCGGTTGTTCTGCGGGAGCAGCGACAGGAGGTAGCGCACCTCGGCGATGCACGTCTCCTCGTCGTCGTAGGCGAAGTGGCAGACGCCGCTGGTCTCGGCGTGCACGTCCGCGCCGCCCAGGCCGTTCTGGGTGATCTCCTCGCCGGTGACCGCCTTGACGACGTCCGGTCCGGTGATGAACATCTGCGAGGTGTCGCGGACCATGAACACGAAGTCGGTCAGGGCGGGGCTGTAGGCCGCGCCGCCGGCGCACGGGCCGAGCATCACGCTGATCTGCGGGATGACCCCGGAGGCCTTGGTGTTGCGCTGGAAGATGCCGCCGTAGCCGGCGAGCGCCGAGACGCCCTCCTGGATGCGGGCGCCCGCACCGTCGTTGAGGGAGACCAGCGGCGCGCCCGCCGCGATGGCCATGTCCATGATCTTGTGGATCTTGGTGGCGTGGGCCTCGCCCAGCGCGCCGCCGAAGATCCGGAAGTCGTGGGCGTAGACGAAGACCGTGCGGCCCTCCACGGTGCCCCAGCCGGTGATCACACCGTCGGTGTACGGCTTCTTGGTCTCCAGACCGAAACCGATCGCACGGTGCCGGCGCAGCTGCTCGACCTCGCGGAAGGACTCCGGGTCCAGCAGCAGTTCGATGCGCTCCCGGGCGGTCAGCTTGCCCTTGGCGTGCTGCGCCCGGGTCGCCTTCTCGCTCGGGCCGGTCAGTGCCTGCGCACGGATCTCGTGCAGTTCGGCCACACGTCCGCGCGCGTCGGTCGGCTCACCCGGTGCGTCATCCAAAACGGTCATGATGCGACCTTACGAAGCTCACCCGGAAATGCGAGCCGTCGACTCCTCACAGTCTCGGGGCCGTTTTCCTGGTGCGACCGAACAGAACCGTGACGGCGTGCAGGCGTTCCGACTGTTCAGGGGGCGTGTGCGTTGTAGAGGTCCGACAAACTCCGGGACTGAGACACCCCTCACATCCCCGCGCCGCGCGGACTTCCCCCGCGGACGCCGCCTCTCCGTTTCCGGGGCCCGCGTCGGCCGATTTCACCGGGTCGGCGGCCTCTTCCCGCTCCCGCGTCCGGCCGATCCCAGATGCTCCCCGGGGATTCGCCCGTTCGGGTCGGCCCGCACCGCAGAGGGTAGCGGGCCCCCGGACCGGCCGGCTCCTGGGACCGGCCGGAGGCCGCCGGGTCGGCCGGGACCGCAGGCTCCCGGCGGCCGGGGCCGCCGGGCCGGTCCGGCCGTGGCGGAAACGGGCCCGCGCGGGGCATGGAAGCGACCCGCGCGGGGCAGGGAAGCGGGCGGTACGGGGACATGCCGTCGACGCGGCCGAACGCGGGAACCCTCCCGCAGGGCCTCCCGCCGAGGGGATCCGCTCCGCCCGTTCGGCCGGTTCGCGCGCACGTTCCGCCAAAGATGTTGAACTTTAAAGGGAATACCTCTACAGTGAGTCTCGTTGAAGTAATTGAACATTCAACGGGATCATCGGATCTCCCCGTCCCCAGGAGGAACGCATCATGGGCATCTTCAGCCGCAAGAACAACGAGACCGCCACCGCGACCGCCCCGGCCCCCGTGAACCCGGACCTGGCCGCCCTGACCGGCGACTACACGATCGACCCCTCGCACACCACCCTCGGTTTCGTCGCCCGGCACGCGATGGTCACCAACGTCAAGGGCAGCTTCCAGGAGTTCACCGGCACCCTGCACCTGGACGGCTCCGACCCCTCCCGGTCCACCGCCGTCCTCGACGTGGAGATGGCGAGCATCGAGACCGGCAACGCCGACCGCGACGGTCACCTCAAGAGCGCGGACTTCTTCCGGACCGAGGAGTTCCCGAAGATGACCTTCCGCTCCACCAAGGTGGAGGCCCTGGGCGGCGACGACTACCGGCTCACCGGTGACCTGACGATCCTCGGCACCACCAAGCCCCTCACCATCGACCTGGAGTTCAACGGCGCCGCCAAGGACCCCTTCGGCAACGAGCGCGTGGGCTTCGAGGGCAAGGCCGAGATCCTGCGCTCCGAGTGGGGCCTGACCTGGAACGCGGCGCTGGAGACGGGCGGCGTCCTGGTCTCCGACAAGATCAAGCTGAACTTCGACATCTCGGCGATCAAGAACGCCTGAGCCGACGGTCCCTCCCGTCCGGCACCGCCGCACGCGCGCCCGCCGCCTCCGCACGGAGGAGGGCGGGCGCTCGGCTTTCCGGCGCCGCGGCCGTGCGCTCCCCCACCGGCCGGCCCGGC
>NZ_LIRG01000044.1 GCF_001419695.1 Streptomyces prasinopilosus | reverse complement strand
CCGAGGCCGGCGGCGGGGGCGGTGAGCCGTTCCGGGCCGCCGAGGTCCCTGCCGGCCCGCGCCCTCCCGCGGACGGTATCCGGCGCACCGGTCCCCCGCCAAGGAGGCAACCGGTCCCCCGCCAGGGAGGCAGCCGCGGCACGACGCTCCGCGGCAGTCCTTCACGACGGTTCCGCCCGAGACCCTCCGCGTCCGGGCGACCGGCCGCCCGTGCGGGGGTGTCGCGCGACCGCCCGGCAGGACGGCGGCCTCCGCCCGCGCGGTGCCCGGGCGCTCGCCCACGGCTCCGGGGCGGGCGCACCGCCCCGGAGCCGTGGGCACTTCGGCCACCGCCGCCCGAGGTCGCCCGTGTGAGCGCTCGAGCGGCACACGTCCGCCGGCTGCTCACGCCTTTCCGCGGGGCACCCGCCGCCTCACGGGGGCGGCGGGCCGTCGTTCACGGCTGGAGCAGGTCGACCTTCACGTCCGCCGGGAAGCCCGTGGTCGGCCCCACCCTGCGCGCGAACTCCTCGACCGCCGCCAGCTGCGGCGGGCCGAAGCTGAAGTCGAGGGTGGTGAAGTACTGGGCCAGCGTCTCCTCGTCGAAGGCCTCCCAGCGGGACGCCTGCTCGGCGACCTTGCCGACCTCCTCCAGGGAGAGGTCGCGGGAGGCGAGGAACGCCTCGTGCACCTTCCGGGTGATGACCGGCTCGCGCTCCAGGTAGTCGCGGCGCGCCGCCCAGACGGCGAAGACGAACGGCAGTCCCGTCCACTCCTTCCACAGCGCGCCCAGGTCGTGCACGTCGAGCCCGAAGCGGGGGCCGTCGATCATGGTCGCGCGCAGGGCCGCGTCACCGATGAGGACGGCCGCGTCGGCGTCCTGCATCATCAGGCTGAGGTCCGGCGGGCAGGTGTAGTAGTCGGGGCGCACGCCGTACCGCTCGGCGAGCAGGAGCTGGGCGAGGCGCACCGAGGTCCGCGAGGTCGACCCGAGGGCGACCCGGGCACCGTCCAGCCGGTCCAGCGGGACCTGCGAGACGATCACGCACGACATCACCGGGCCGTCGCAGCCGACGGCGATGTCGGGGAAGGCGACCAGCCGGTCGGCGTGCTTGAGGAACTCGACCAGGGTGATCGGCCCGATGTCGAGATCCCCCTGCACGAGCTTCTCGCTGAGCTTCTCGGGGGTGTCCTTCGACAGCTCGAAGTCGAGGAGAGTGCCCGTTCTCGCAAGCCCCCAGTAGAGGGGCATGCAGTTCAGGAACTGAATGTGCCCGACGCGCGGCCGGGTGCGGGAATTGTCCACATCGCGAGGCTAGCCCTCGTGCCGCGGGGCGGGTTCCCCGGGCCCCGCCGCCGCCCGGCCGCCCCGCCGGAGCACGGGATGGAGGCGACGTTCAAACTTTCGGGTGACGTGATCTTGACCTCTATTGCGCGCGGGGGGGCGCGTGCTAGGCTCTTCCGCAAGTTGCAGTTTGGTTTCCCTTGCAGTACAGAGCCTGCGGAGCATGTGACCGCGGGCTCTCGTCGTTCTCAGACGGATGCGATTGTGCGGAATTGGTCTTCACACTTGCTGGGTTCTGGAGCAGGGCAACCCTTTGGGCCCAAGGAGGGCTTATGGCTACCGGAACCGTGAAGTGGTTCAACGCCGAAAAGGGCTTTGGTTTCATCGCCCAGGAAGGCGGCGGCCCCGACGTCTTCGTCCACTACTCCGCGATCAACGCGAGCGGCTTCCGCTCGCTCGAGGAGAACCAGCAGGTGTCCTTCGACGTCACGCAGGGCCCCAAGGGCCCGCAGGCGGAGAACGTCACCCCGGTCTGATCCTCCCCGATCCGGGAACGACTAGCAGTACCCAAGGAGCCCCCCGCCGTCAGGCGCAAGGGGCTCCTGCCTTTCCCCCGCGGAACCCGTCACGGGGCTGCCGCGGACCCCTCGGGAAGCCGACGCGGGCCCGCCGCGGACCCACCGGGAATCCGTCCCGAATCCGCTGCCGGACGACGGCGGCGCGGCTGGGGCCTGTCGTTCGGATCAGGTCGCAGGAAAGCGACGGTGCTGGTCAGCGCCGGTGAGCGGGGTCCGGTGCGTGCAGCTGCAAGGCGGAGGAGGGAGTCGACGCGGAGCGTCGGCGAGTGACGACAACGCGGCAGATGTGCGTGCCGGACCCCGCGTCTGCGACCTGATCCGAACGACAGGCCC
>NZ_LIRG01000439.1 GCF_001419695.1 Streptomyces prasinopilosus | reverse complement strand
GGGCCGCAGCCTCAGCGAGATGCTGTTGATGCAGTACCGCTGGTCCGTGGGTGTCGCGTACCCCTCGCCCTCGAACACGTGCCCGAGGTGTGAGCCGCAGCGTGAGCAGCGCACCTCGGTGCGCACCATGCCGTGCGACCGGTCCTCGACCAGTTCGACCGCTTCGGAGTCCCGCGGGTCGTAGAACGAGGGCCAGCCGCAGTGCGACTCGAACTTGGTCTTCGAGGTGAACAGTTCGGCACCGCAGGCGCGGCACGCGTACACGCCCTCGGTCCTGGTGTCGGTGTACTCACCGGTGAAGGCCGGTTCCGTGGCCGCCTGGCGCAGCACGGCGTACTCGGACGGCGACAGTTCCGCGCGCCACTGCTCGTCCGGCTTCTCCACGTCGTACGACATGAGCCTCCAGCCCTTCCGCTTCTTCCCGCCGCTTCCCGCACGTCCTCGGCGTTCCCGCCCCGACGTTCGCGCGACGGCGTTCCTACTTCGACAGGTGGTCCAGGATCAGCGGGCCGATGTCGGTGACGTCGCCCGCTCCCATGGTGAGAACGAGATCACCGGGCTTGGCCATTCCCGCCACGGCCCGGGGGATCTCCGCCCTGTCGTGCACCGGCGTCACNNCAGTTCGCTGGTGACGCCGGGGATCGGGTCCTCGCGGGCCGGGTAGACGTCGAGGACCAGCGAGGCGTCGGCCAGGGCCAGGGCCGCGCCCATCTCCTTGCCCAGCTCCCGGGTGCGGGAGAAGAGGTGCGGCTGGAAGACGACCAGGATGCGGGCGTCGCCCGCGGCGGCGCGCATCGCCTCCAGGTCGGCGGTCATCTCGGTCGGGTGGTGCGCGTAGGAGTCGATGACCTGGACACCGGCCGCCTCGCCCTTGAGCTGCAGGCGCCGGTTCACGCCGGTGTACGCGGCCAGTGCCGGGGCCAGCTCCGCGGCCGGGATACCGAGCGCGGCGCCCGCGGCGAGCGCGGCCACGGCGTTGTGCGCGTAGTGGCGGCCCGGGACGGACACCGTGAAGGTGAGCGGGGCGCCCTCGAACTCGACGGTCACCTCGCTCTTCAGCCCCTGCGGGACGACCGACGTCACCCGCACGTCGGCGTCCGGCGCCTCCCCGTACGTCACCGTCCGCACGGAACCGGCCCCGCCGGCGGGTCCCGCCGCGCCGCGCAGGCGCCGGGTCAGTTCCCGCGCGCCCTCGTGGTCCGAGGAGATCACCAGGGTGCCGCCGGGCACGATCCGGGCGACGAACGTCTCGAAGGACTCGTGGATCTCCTCGATCGACGCGTAGTTGGCGTGGTGGTCCAGCTCCACGTTGAGGATGATCGCGACCTCGGGCGCGTACTTGTGGAAGCTGCGGTCGGACTCGTCCGCCTCGGCGACGAAGATCTCGCCGTCGCCGTGCAGCGCGTTGGAACCGGGCACGTCCAGGTCGCCGCCGATGGCGTACGACGGCCGGCGGCCCAGCTCGCTCAGGGAGACGGCCAGCATGGAGGTCGTCGTGGTCTTGCCGTGGGTGCCGGCCACCGCGATCGGGCGCAGGCCGTCCATGAGGGCGGCCAGCGCGTCGGAGCGGTGCACCACGGGCACGCCCAGTTCGGCCGCGCGGACCAGCTCCGGGTTGTCCTCGCGGATCGCCGACGACACGACCACGCAGCTCGCGTCGTCGGCCAGGTGTCCGGCGGCGTGCCCGATGTGCACGGTGGCACCCAGCGCGCGCAGCGCCTCGGCGGTGGCGGACTCCTTGGCGTCGCTCCCGGCCACCCGGGCGCCGCGCTGCGCGAGGATCTTCGCGATGCCCGACATCCCGGCGCCGCCGATGCCGATGAAGTGCGGTCGGTCCATGGCGGTAGGAAGGCCGGGTGCCATGCGTGTTTCTCCCCAGGGGTGACGAGCGGTGCGGGTCGTGCGCGGTGGTGCGACGAGCGGGACGAGGGTGCGCGCCCTCGTGCGAAGGCGCGGCCCCAGCCTATGCCTTGCTGTGGGAGAACAGTTTCAGCACCGGCACCTCCACCTTGTGCCGGGCCCGGGAGGCCCAGTCCCGGTGGAAGAACTCCTCCACGTAGTGCGGATCGGTGAGCACGATCACCTCGTCGGCCCCGGTCTCCCGGACCATCGTTCTCAGCGCGTCCAGCGGGTGGTCCTCGATCAGCCGGCCCTCGGCCGTGTGACCGGCGGCCCGCAGTGCCTGCAGGGACACCTCCAGGGCCCGCTCCCCCACGGTCCTGGCCTCCTCGCCCTCGGGGGTC
>NZ_LIRG01000438.1 GCF_001419695.1 Streptomyces prasinopilosus | reverse complement strand
TGCCCCTGACCTGCGCCGCCCGGGGTCCCCGCCCGCGGCGGTCTGACGGCGGCGCAGGTCAGGGGCACCGACGGGCTGTCCCAGGCCCCGGGGACCAGTTGGTCCGGGGCGCAGAGCTGGCCGGAGGCGGCGGGCATGGCCCCGCTGGGCTGACGCGCCCCGCCCGCGGGACGCACCGCACACGGGACGCGTCGGGGTGCCGCGAAGGCACCCCGACGCACTCCGGGTCCCCGCTCGCTCAGACCGGGTCGGGCCGCCACTGCCGGCAGGCGTTGTCCGGCCAGGTCCACTGCCGTACGTCGGCCGCGTCCGCGGTGGAGCAGTCGGCGGCGTCGGCGGCCGCGGTGGCGAGCCCGGCGAGGGTGGCGGACCTGCGGAGGGTGATGACGTCGGTCCAGGACGTGCTGACCAGGTAGTAGTCGCCGCCGTGGCGGACGATCCAGGGGTCGGCACCCTTCTGCGCCTTGACGGGGTTGCCGAACGAGGCCGCCTGTGCGGAGGACTGCCCGAGGGTGAGGGCGAGCAGCGGCGCGGCCGGCAGGGTCAGTAGGCGACGGGCCATCCGCTGCTCCAGTTCAGGAGGTTGATGCCGAGCTTGGGGGTGCCGTTGTCGTCGGCGTCGTAGTAGTGGTAGACGATCAGGTCGCCGTCGACGTCGCTCATGATCGACTGTCCGCCGGGGCCGACGACGCTGCCGTGCGACTCCAGCACGGGCGTCCCGCCGTTGCTCATCATCGCGACGCCGTTCCTGTCCCGGTACGGTCCGGTGACGGCGGTGGCGCGCCCGACCTTCACCTTGTAGGTGGAGCCGGTGCCGGCGCAGCAGGTGTCGTAGGACGCGAAGAGGTAGTAGGAGCCGTTCCGTTTGACGACGAAGGGCGCCTCGACGGCCTTGGTCCCGGTGGGCCGGGAGGCGAGGGAGTAGCGGGTGGTGTGGGAGGAGAGCTGCTTCCCGCTGGACGGGTCGATCCGGATCATCTTGATCCCGGTCCACCAGCTGCCGAAGGAGAGCCACCAGGTGCCGTCGTCGTCGACGAAGAGGTGGGGGTCGATGGCGTTGTAGTCGCTGGAGGAGCCGGACGTGTAGACGGTGCCCTGGTCGCTCCAGCTGCCCGGTCGCCCGGTGCTGGAGGTGGCGAGCCCGATGGCGGAGGTGTTGGAGCCGAACTTCGAGACGGAGTAGTACATCAGGTACCTGCCGCCGTGGTACGAGATGTCGGGCGCCCACGCCTCCGGCACGGAGGAGTAGGTCCGCCACCAGCCCGGGCGCGAGGAGAAGGCGTCCGCCCCGGCGCTGAAGGCGGTGCGGTCGTTCGACGTCTTGCTGCTGATGCCGCCGCCGGTCGCGTAGAGCAGGTACTGCCCGGAGGACGTCCGGATCATCGAGGGGTCGTGCGTGACAACGGACCCGGTGACGCGTCCCGGGTGGGGGTAGGCCGACGCGGTGGTCGGCACGAGGGCGAGGAGGGCGGCGGTGGGGAGGGCGAGCAGGGCGGTACGTCGGCGGAAGGAGCTGCGGCGCATACGGGTCTCCTTGCGGTGGGGGCCGGAGTCTGTCCGGAATACCGGACGACGATCGCAAGTTCGAACGGGACCGTAGAATCGAACCGCGTGCGCGTCAATGACCCGCGCGGCTCCGATCGACGCCCCTCTCCGCGCGGACGGTCTTCGCGCGGATGCTCTCCCACGGACGCTCTCCTCGTGGACGGTCTCCCCACGGACGCTCTCCCCGTGGACGGTCTTCGCGTGGACGGTCTTCGCCGGCGGTTTCTCCCGACTCCCGTCCGCGGGCGGGTCGCGTGCGAGGATGGCGCCCGTGACCGGATCGCCTCTCCCGCCTGTCGCCGGGGGCACGCCCCGCGGCCCGGGTCCCCGTGCCGCGGCCGTGCTGGTGTTCGGGTCCTCGGCCGCGGTCCTGGTGGTCGAGATCGTGGCCCTGCGGCTGCTGGCCCCCTACCTCGGCCTCACCCTCGAGACCAGCACCACGGTGATCGGCATCGCCCTGACCGCGATCGCCTTCGGCTCGTGGCTGGGCGGGCGCGTCGCCGACCGGGTCGATCCGCGCCGGCTCATAGGCCCCGCGCTCGGGCTGTCGGGAGTGGTCGTGGCGCTCACCCCCGCCGTGCTGCGCACCACCGCGGAGTGGGCACCGGCGATGCTCCTGCTGATCGCGTCGCTGACCATCCTCGTGCCGGGCGCGCTGCTCTCCGCGGTGACGCCGATCGTCACCAAGCTGCGTCTCACCAGCCTCGCCGAGACCGGAACGGTCGTCGGCCGGCTGTCCGGCGTCGGCACCGTCGGCGCCATCGCCGGCACCGTCCTCACCGGGTTCGTCCTCGTGTCGCGGCTACCGGTCAGCGGCATCCTGATCGGCCTCGGGGCGCTGCTGGTGGCCGGTTCGGCGCTGGTCGAGTGGCGGACGCGCCGGTGGAGCGGCACTCCCGCCCTCGCGCTCGTGGTCGTCGCCGGCGGCCTCGCCACCACGGTCGCGCCCGGTGGCTGCGACGCGGAGACCAGGTAC
Source organism: Streptomyces prasinopilosus (assembly GCF_001419695.1). Taxonomy (GTDB): domain Bacteria; phylum Actinomycetota; class Actinomycetes; order Streptomycetales; family Streptomycetaceae; genus Streptomyces; species Streptomyces prasinopilosus. Next base: position 7,439 of record NZ_LIRG01000438.1, on the reverse strand, counting down.
CACTGCGCACGGGTCGTCGCGGACCCCGACCGGGACAGCGGCCGCACACTCGTCCTGGACGGCCTGCGGCACTCCTACGTCGACCTGGACGACCCGACCTTCCTGGAGTTCACGTACGTGCGCGCCCTCGCGGCGGTGGTGGATGCCGCCTTCCCCGGGGGCGAGCCGCTCGCCGCCCACCACCTGGGCGGCGGCGGACTGACCTTTCCCCGCTACCTCGCGGCCACCCGGCCCGGGACGCGCAGCCTCGTCTCCGAGATCGACGGCGGGGTCGTGCGCATCGACCGCGACCGGCTCGGCCTGGCACCGGAAGCCGGCATCGACGTGCGCGTCGAGGACGGCAGGCTCGGCCTGCGGCGGATGGACGCCGGCAGCCGCGACCTCGTCGTCGGTGACGCCTTCGGGGGCGTCAGCGTGCCGTGGCACCTCACCACGGTGGAGGCGATGACCGACGTACGGCGGGTGCTCCGCGAGGACGGCCTGTACGTCGCCAACCTCATCGATCACGGTGGCCTGGCCTTCGCGCGGGCCGAAGCGGCCACCCTCGGCGAGACCTTCGCGCACGTCGCCCTCGCCGGCGACCCCGCCGACCTCGGCCTCGATCCGTCCGCCGCCCCCGAGGGCGGCAATCTGGTGCTGCTCGCCTCCGGCCGGCCGGTCGACCTGCGCGCGGCCCAGGAAGCGCTGGACGCCCGGCGGACCGGCTGGAGGATCGTCACCGGTGACGACCTCACCTCCTGGATCGGCGATGCCCGACCGCTCACCGACGACCACGCCCCCGTCGACCAGCTCCTCCAGCCCCGGAGCTCACGGAGCGGCCGGTGAGCCGTTCCCCCCGGAGCCGTACGGCCCGACGCGGCGGTGCCGCCTCCGGGTGGTGAGCCCCACCGGCCCCGGCCCGGGCGCGACGCGGGGCCGCGGAGCGGTCGTGGCCGGTGCTCCCGCTCCCCGTGACGACTCCGGAGCGGAGAAGAGCCCGGTACTGCGGGCATGAATGCGGGGCGGCACCGGAAACGGATCCGGCGCCACCCCGAGCATTCAGGTAAGGCGTGTTCCTCGCTCTACCAGCGGTACCACCGGCCTCGGCCTCCACCTGTGTTGGTGGAGCGCATGACGAAGCCGAGCAGCCACACGGCCAGCACGATCACCGCCACGATCCACAGTGCCTTCATCGCGAATCCGGCACCGAAAAGAACGAGGGCCAGCAGGAGTACAAGAAGCAGGGGAACCATAGTTATCAACCTCCGAGAAAGCGGATGCCCCGGAGTTCCCCCGGCACGCGTGCCGTCTTGATGTTTCTTTTATGTCGGTGCGGGAAAACGCGTGCCCCGCCCGCGCGGCCCCCGTGCCGCGCGTCCCGCGCTTCGCACGGATGGCCCCGCCCGGGATGCGCGGCCGCCGGGAGCACCAAAACTGACCGTATGGCAGAACCACGTCGCCCGGATGCCGGGAGCCCCCGCGCGGCCCCCGCACGCCGCACGGGAGCCGCGCGGGGGCCCGAGCAGGCGGCCCGTGCCGCCCTCCGGAGCCTGGAGGGGCTGATCGACCACCCCGCGGAGGGCGTGTCCGCCGTCCGGCGTTCCGACGACGGCTGGTGCGTGGTGGTGGACGTCCTGGAGGTTCCGCGGATCCCCGACACCACGAGCCTCCTGGCCTCGTACGAGGTGCAACTCGACCGGGCCGGTGAGCTCCTGGAGTACCGCCGGGTCCGCCGCTACCGCCGGGGTACGGCCGACGAGTGACCCGTGTCCGCGCCCTCCGCTGGAAGGAACCTCCATGACCGCCACCACCTACTACTCCGACGAAGTAGTGGCCTGCCCGCCCCGCGCCGGCACGCTGTACGACGTACTGGAACTGATCCTCGACCGCGGCATGGTCATCGACGTGTTCCTCCGGGTCTCCCTGGTCGGGATCGAGATCCTCAAGGTCGACGCGCGCATCGTCGTCGCGAGCGTGGACACCTATCTGCGGTTCGCGGAGGCGTGCAACCGGCTGGACCTGGAGCGCGATTCGCGCAGCACCACGGTCCCCGAACTGTTCGGCGGCGGGGCGGCCAGGGCCGTCGGCAAGCGCAAGGTGCGCAGGGCCGCCGACGCCGTGGGCGAGACCGTGCGCAAAGCGGTGGGCGGCGACGAGGAGCCCGAGGACCAGGACGACGACGAGGTCGGGACCGAGACCGAGGCCGAGGACGAGCAGCGGGAACGCCCGAAGAAGCGGCGCGCCCCCGCACGCAAGAGCGGCCGACGCCGCGTGGAGGCATGACCGTGGCGGCCGGCGGTGTGTACGTCTACGCGATGGTGCGCGCGGGAACGGTGCTCCCCGAGGGGCTCTGCGGCGTGGGATCCCCTCCCGCCCCGGTGCGGACGATCGGACGGGGCCCGCTCCGCGCGGTCGTCAGCGACGCGCCGCCCGGACTGCGCGCGCGGCGCCGTGACCTGCTGGCGCACCAGGAACTCCTGATGCGCCTGGCCGACGAGGGACCGGTGCTGCCCATGCGGTTCGGCATGGTCGCGTCGGACGAGGAAACGGTCCTCGCGCGGTCGGCCGCCGACGGGTCCCGGCACGCCGCCGCTCTGGAACGGCTGGCCGGCCGCTTCGAGATCAACGTCAAGGCGCTCCCGGCACAGAACGCGCTGGCGGCCCTCGTCGCCGAGGAGAAGGACGTACGGCAACTCCGTGAGGCCGTACGCCGGCGGCCCGGCTACGAGGCCAGTGTCCGGCTGGGCGAGGCCGTCACCACCGCGCTCGCCCGCAGAGCGGCGGTGGCGGGGCAGCGCCTGGTGCGTGACCTCACGCCCGGGGCGCGCGCCGTGGCAGCGGGTCCCGTCGTCCCGGGCTGTGCGCTCAACACGTCCTTCCTCGTCGACCGCGGCGACACCGGTGCCTTCCTCGCCAGGGCCCGGGCCTTCGCGGACGCTCATCGGGAACAGGTGGAACTCCGGCTCGCCGGCCCGCTCCCCTGCTACAGCTTCGTCCCGTCCGCGGGCCGTCCCGTACCCGTGGGCGGGGTGTGACATGGGACTGATCACCGGCCTGCTCACACTGCCCGTCGCACCGGTCCGGGGCGTGATCTGGGTGGCGGAGAAGCTCCACGACGCCGCCGAACGCGAACTGCACGACCCCGCCGTGCTGCGGGCGCAGCTGGCGGTGCTCAACCAGGAGTTCGAGGCGGGCGACATCACCTCGGACGAGTTCGAACGAGAAGAAGAACGGCTGCTCGACCGACTGCACGCCGTGCGGGTCGGTCCGGCACACGGCGATCACGAGCGAAGGTGACGTGCTGATGGAAGACCAGTCCAAGGCTGCCCTCGGGGCCGCGGTGGTCGGTGGTTATCTGCTGGGCCGGACCAGGAAGGGGCGGCTGGCCCTCACCGTCGCCACCTACCTGGCCGGCCGACGGTTCGGGCTGGCGCCCCGCCAGCTCGCCGCGGAGGGAATCCGCCGGCTCGGCGAGGTGCCCCAGTTCGCCCAGCTCCAGGACCAGCTCCGGGGCGAGGTCCTCGAGGCGGGCCGCAAGGCCATGAGCGCCACCGCCAACCGCAGTCTGAGCTCGCTGGCCGACACGCTCAGCGACCGCACGGCCCGTCTCACCAACCCTCTGCGGAGCAAGGACGAAGACGAGGGCGAAGACGTGGAGGACGAGTACGAGGACGAGGGCGAGGAGGCGCCGGACGACGAAGGCGTGGAGTACGGGGACGACGAGTACGAGGACGAGGAGGAGCCGGGCCCGGAGGACGAAGAGGAGGAAGAGGAGGAAGAGGAGGAGGAGGAGGAGCCCGGCCCGGAGGAAGAGGAGGTCCCCGAGCGGAAGCCGGAGAAGCGGCCGTCGGGAAGGAAGACCCCGGCGAAGAAGTCCGCCCCGGCCGGGAAGAAAGCGGCCGGGAAGAAAGCTCCGGCCGAGAAGGCGCCCGCCAAGAAGTCCGCTCCGGCCAAGAAGACGGCGTCCAAGAAGTCCGCTCCGGCCAAGAAGACCGCGGCCAAGAAGACATCTCCCGCGAAGAAGGCGGCGGCAAGCACGTCGTCGTCGGCGAAGGGGACCGCATCCAAGCGCACGAAGCGTCGGAGGTAGCCAGTCATGGCCAAGACGAAGAACACAGAACCCGAGGCGGAAGAGTCCGGGCTGAGCAGGCTCCGGGGAGAGCTGTCCGGCTTCCTCGGCGCGCAGGCGGGGAAGTTCGCCGAGAAGGCGGGAGACAAGCTGACCGGCGTCACGAACCGGCTGACCGACGTCGCGGAGAACGGCGGGTCCCTGCCCAAGATCGGCTCACGCGTCCTCCAGGGTGATTCACCGGTGAAGGCGTTCGTCTCGGAGAAGGCCAAGGGCGCCAAGGACAGTGTCGTGGACAAGGTCAAAGGGGCCTTCGGCGGTGGAAAGCGCAAGCGCAAATCGGGCGGCGGCAAGCTCATGAACATCATCGAGGTGCTCGATGTGGGAGTGCCTCTGCGGACCGCTTACGACCACTGGACCCAGTACGACCAGTTCAGCGGTTTCACCAAGGGCGTTCAGGACGTCTCGATGGAGGACGAGGCGACCAGCAACTGGAAGGTCAAGATCGGGCCGTCCTCGCGCAGCTTCAAGGCGACGGTCCAGGAGCAGGTGCCCGACGACCGCATCGTGTGGACGTCGGAAGGCGCCAAGGGCACCACGCGCGGTGCGGTGAGCTTCCACGAACTGGCTCCGTCCCTCACCCGCATCGTCCTGGTCCTCGAGTACTACCCCTCCGGGTTCTTCGAGAAGACGGGCAACCTCTGGCGCGCCCAGGGGCGTCGCGTTCGGCTGGACTTCAAGCACTTCCAGCGGTACGTCACGCTCACCAACGACGAGCCCGAGGCCTGGCGTGGCGAGATCCGCGACGGAGAAGTCGTCAAGTCCCACGAAGAGGCCATGGAGGAGGAGGAAGCAAGAGGAGAGGACCAGGACGGCTGGGAGGACGAGGAGGAGGGCGAGGAGGAAGAGGCCGAGGGCGAGGAGGGCGAGGACGAGGACGAGGAGGGCGAGCGACCGGCGGGCGAGGCCGAGGCCGAGGACGAGGAAGAGGACGAGGACGGCGAGTACGAGGACGAAGAGGAGGAGCCCGGGCCGGAGGAAGAGGAGGAGGAAGAGGAAGAGGAGGAGGAGCCCGCCGGGCGGCGCTCCCGGAGGGCCCGTCGTGACTGACCTCGGCTTCCGGTACGACACGGGCCACCCCGTCCCCGGGCCCCCGAACACCAACCTCGCCGACATCCTCGAACGCGTCCTCGACAAGGGCATCGTGATCGCCGGCGACATCAAGATCGACCTTCTCGACATCGAGTTGCTGACCATCCGGCTGCGTCTCTTCGTGGCCTCCGTGGACACGGCGAAGAAGGCCGGCATCGACTGGTGGGAGACCGATCCGGCGCTCAGCTCCCGCGCGGCACGAAGCGCCCTGCAGGAGGAGAACCGCGAACTGCGCACCCGCCTGGAGGCACTCGAGTCCGGGTTCCGGGACACGGTCTCGGCCGATGCGTGAGTCGGGGAGGGAGTCAGGCATGACGGAGGACGGCCCCGAAGCCCCGGGAACGACCGCCCTCTACGTGTACGCGGTCTGCCGCGCCGACGGCGGCCCGGTTCTCGACGGGGTGTCCGGGGTCGCCCGGGACGAGCCCTTGCGGACGCTTCCGCTCGGCTCCCTCACCGCGATCGTGCAGACCGTCCGGGCCGCCGAGTTCACGGACGAGGCCTGGCAGGAGCGTCTGACGGACGAGCCCGAACTCGAACGGTACGCGCGGGCCCACCACGAGGTCGTCTCGGTGGTCGCCGCCCAGGCACCCACGGTGCCCCTGCCCCTGGCGACGCTGTACACCGCGGAGGACAGGGCCAGGCTCGTGCTGGGGAACGAGTCGGCGCGCTTCCACACCGCCCTGGAACGCATCGCGCACCATGCCGAATGGGGCGTGAAGGTCTACGCGGCCGGCTCCCCGGGCGAGGACGACGGCGGGACGGCCCGGCGGCCGGGCACGCCGGGCACGCCGGAGGGCCGGGACCGGCCGGCTCCGGGAGCGGGCCGGGCGTACCTGGAACGCCGGCGGACCCTGCGGGCGCGGCGCGAGCGGCGGCGGGAGGACTCCCTGCGCGTCGCCGAGACCGTGGACACGCAGGTGTGCCGTCTCGCCAAGGCGTCCCGCCGGCTCCGGCCGCACGGACCGGGGACGGCCGACGGCCACCGCCCCCAGGTCCTGAACGCCACCTACCTGGTCGCCGATCACCGGTCGGCCGAACTGGAGGTGGTGGTGAAGGACTTGCGGGAACGCACCGGTGCCGAGATCGAACTCTCGGGCCCGTGGGTGCCCTACTCCTTCGTGGGCGAGGTGTGAGGGATGACGTACGACGCGGTTCCGTGGGACAGTCCGGGCGCCCTGAGCGGCCCCGTCGGGGTGCCGTTGGTCGACCTCCTGGACCGGGTCCTGGCGACCGGGGCCGTCGTGAGCGGGGACCTGGTCATCGCGATCGCCGATGTTCCACTCGTCCGGGTGTCGTTGCACGCCCTGCTGTCGTCGGTCGGTGAACGCGTACCGGCCCCCTGGGCCGACAGCGGGCCGCTGTGACGGCCTCACGGGTCGACCTGGACTCCGAGCAGATGGGGCGCGATCTGGTCGCCCTGGTCCTCACCGTGGTGGAGCTCCTGCGCCAGCTGATGGAACGGCAGGCCCTGCGGCGCATCGACCAGGGGGACCTCACCGACGGTCAGGTCGACGAGATCGGCACCACGCTGATGCTGCTCGACCAGCGCATGACGGAGCTCTGTGAGCAGCACGGCGTGCGCCCGGAGGACCTCAACCTCGATCTGGGACCGCTCGGCACCCTGCTGCCCCGGGACTGACCGGCCCCGGGAGGGGGCGCCGGGGCGGGTGGAGCGGTGGCCCGCCGTCCGCTCACCCGAATGGCGGTGGACCGGTTTCCGGCGCACAGTGGAATGAGGGCGCGGGGCACCGGATGCCCGTGGACGGCAGCCCTCCGGATCCTGCCCGCGGCCCTTCCCCGACGGCTCTGTGCGAGGAACCCATGGCGACGAACGACACTCTGAGCGGCACTTCCCTGGGCACGGGCGGCACCACGGGGGAAACCCGTGGGACGACCGTCATCGCGGACACCGTGGTCTCCACGATCGCGGGCATAGCCGTGCGGGAGACCGAGGGGATCCACTCCCTGGGCGGGGGCGCCTCCCGCGCTCTGGGCGCGGTCAAGGAGAAGGTCTCCCGCTCCAGTGATCCCGGCCGCGGCGTGAAGGTGGAGGTGGGCGAGAAGCAGACCGCCGTCGACGTCGACGTCGTGGTGGAGTACGGCGTCGAGATCCTGGAGGTCGCGCGGGAGGTCCGCTCCCGGGTCACGGACGCGGTCGAGACGATGACCGGACTGGAGGTCGTCGAGATCAACATCAAGGTGCTCGACGTCCATGTCCCGGGAGCGGACCTCCCGC
>NZ_LIRG01000437.1 GCF_001419695.1 Streptomyces prasinopilosus | reverse complement strand
GCCCGCGCGGGGACCAGCACGGCTACCGTCGTACCAGGAGTACACGGAGTACGAGGTGTTTCCGCACGACGCTGAGGGGGCGCACGCGGTATGAGTCCCGGGGACGAGTACGAGAACACCGGCGGGTACGGCGGCACGGGCCAGACCCGCACCCGCATGCCGGACAGCGGCGGTCCCTACGGCGGCGGACGCAAGGGCGGCCGTACGTCGTCCCGCAGCCTGGTCATGGTGGTCGGCGTGGTGGTGCTCCTGATCGCCGCGATCGCCTTCGCGAACCGTGGCGGAGACACCTCCTCGACGGACGGGACCGACGACTCCCCGCAGACGGCGGCCACGGCCCCCTCCGGGGAGAAGCCGGTCCGGTCGGCGAACGCCGGCATCCCCTCCGGCTTCGCCCACGACCGCCAGGGGGCGGAGAGCGCGGCGGCGAACTACTCCGTCGCGTTGGGTTCGGCGGAGTTGTTCGACGCCGATCGTCGGCGCGACATCGTTACGGCTGTCTATGCCCCCGACGTCGCTGCCGCCCGACAGGCGGACCTCGACCGGGCGTACTCCAACGAGGAGTTTCTGGCGAACATCGGCCTCGACAAGACCGGCAAGGCTCCCACCGGACAGACCTTCATCTCTCGTGTGATCCCCGTGGGAACCAAGGTCACGAAGTCGACCGAGAACGCTGCCACTGTCGAGGTCTGGTACACCTCCCTGTTCGGTCTCTCCGGCGAGGGCTCGACCAATCCTGTGACGGAGAGCTGGTACACCACCACGTATCAGCTGTCATGGGTCGAGGACGATTGGAAGATCACGGACTTCCAGCAGAAGGACGGTCCCGTCCCAGTCGGGCGCGACCAGCAGGCCTCCACCGCCGACGACATGACGAAGGCTGTCGAGGAATTCGGAGGGTTCACGTATGCGCGCTAACCACCGCTTCCTCAAACTCACAGCCGCTGTCACCGTCGTACAAGCCGCGGCGGTGCTGTTCGCCACACGTGCCGTCGCCGAGCCCACCCCCACGCCGGCCCCCGAGGGCAGCAACGACCCCTGCGACCTGATCCGCGGCCCCGCCAAGGACTACTGCGACCGCGAAGGCGGTTCCTCCGGCGGCTCCTCCGGCAGGTCCGGCACCTTCAACGACCCCACCTCCGCCCTCGACCCCCTGGGTTCCCTCGCCCGGGGCTGTGCCGATGCCGCGAGCTGGACGATCAAGAAGCTCAGTGCCGCCGTCGACGAGACGGCGGCCGTGGACTTCACCAACCCCACGTTCCTGAAGCAGTACGGGGTCGTCTTCGCCGCGTCGACGGTCCTGACGCTGATCCTGTGGCTGATGGCGGTCGCCAAGCGGGCCGTGCGGGGCGTCCCCCTCACGACGGCCCTGTCCGAGGCGATCGGCTTCCTGTGGCTGACGGTGCTGGCCTCGGCGTTCACCCCGCTGATCCTCTACACGGTCGTGCGGGCCACGGACGGCATCACCGAGGTGCTGGCGAACGCGACCGGCGACCAGACCAGCACGTTCTTCGGCACGTTCGCCGGCGCCCTGGAGAAGGGCGAGGACATCGGCGGCGGCCCGATCATGCTGATCGTCGTCTCGCTGGTGTCGATCGTCGCGGCCGGGGTGTTGTGGCTGGAGCTGGTGATCCGCGCGGCGCTGCTCTACGTGGGCGCGCTGCTGGGCACGGTCGTGTACGCGGGTCTGGTCGACAAGAACCTGTGGGGCCACGTCCGGCGCTGGGCGGGCATCATGATCGCGGTGATCCTGGTGAAGCCGGTCGTCGTCATAGTGCTGGGTCTGGCGGGCGCGCTGTCCAACGAGGACGGGCCGAACGCGTTCTCCGCCGTGGTGTCCGGCCTGGCGATCATCCTGCTCGCCATCTTCGCGTCGGCGATGATCTACCGCTTCGTCCCCGGCTTCGGCGACGAGATCGCGAACTCGCGCAACAACCGCCTCATGCAGGGCGCCGAGGGCAAGGCCGCCGCCGTGATGAGCTCCCCGGCGACCATGGTCGCGCAGGGCATCAAGACCCACAGCACCCGCGCCGACCACCACGGCGGCGGGGGCGGCCGGTCCTCCGGCGGCGGCCGCCCGTCCAACCCCGTCTCCGGCGGGGTCGCCGCGCACAGTGCGCGCTCCTCGGCCGGCGGTGGCGGAGCCGTCCCCTCCGCCGCCCCCGCCCCCCGGCAGGGCAGCCCGGTGAGCACGCCCCACGGAAACCGCAACAGCAGCAACAACAGCACGGGAGGTGAAGGGCGTTGACGACCGAAGCCCATGTGTCCCATCCGGTCACGCCCCGCCGTACGTATCTGATCGGCCGGGCCCGGCCGAACGCGATCGTCGGCCGCAATCGCGAGACCGGTGAGATCGCGCTGATCGTCCTGGGCGCGTTCCTCGGCATGATGGCCGGTCTCCTCGTCCCCGTCCTGACCCTGCGGATCGTGCTGCTCGCGGGCCTCCCGATGATCGCCCTGGCGGCCGTGTACGTCCCCTACAAGGGCCGCACCTTCTACAAGTGGTTCGAGATCAACCGCAGCTACAAGCGGACCCTGCGCCGGGGCACGACGTACCGTTCGGGTGTCGTCGAGGCCGGCACCCGGCTGGACGGCCGGGAGGTCGAGGTCGGGCCGCCGCCCGGGATCGGCCGGATCACCTGGCTCGCCGCCCCCTTCGGGCCCGACGAGATCGCCGTGCAGCTGCACGCGGACCGCAAGACGGTGACCGCGGCCATCGAGATCGAGGGCCCCGGCGTGGGCCTGCGCGACTCCGAGGACCAGGAGGCGCTCGTCGACCGCTTCGGCACGCTGCTCAAGCACGTGGCCAACGGCGACGGCTTCGTCACCCGCATCCAGATGCTCGCCCGCACGCTGCCCGCCGACCCCGACGCGCACGCCAAGGACGTCTCCCAGCGCGGGGACGAGAAGGCGCCGTACTGGCTCCAGCAGTCCTACGACCAGCTGCAGTCCATGGTGTCGACCAGCAGCGAGCAGCACCGCGCGTACCTGGTCGCCTGCATGCACTACACGCGCGAGCTGGCCTCCGAGGCCAACGCGATGGCGCGCGCGGTGCGCACCCAGGGGCGCCGCAAGGTGGACCGGGACGCCGGGCTGGCCGTCGTCATGGCCAGGGAGCTGACCGACATCTGCTCCCGGCTCCAGGAGGCCGACATCCGCGTGCGGCAGCCGCTCGGCCAGAGCCGCCTGTCCTCGTTGATCCACTCCATGTACGACCCGGACCATCCGATCGACCACATCCAGGCGATGACCAAGCGCAACGCCTGGCCGGCCGAGCTCGACGCCATGGAGCCCACCTACCTCCAGGCCAAGACCCGCGAGTCCTCCACCCGCGCCCCCTGGTGCCACGCCACGGCCTGGATCAAGGAGTGGCCGATGACCCCGGTGGGCGTCAACTTCCTGGCGCCGCTCCTCGTCCACACCCCGGACGTGATCCGCACGGTCGCCGTGACGATGGACCTGGAGCCCACCGAGGTCGCCATCGAGCGCATGCTGACGGAGAAGACGAACGACGAGGCCGAGGCGTCCCGGGCCGCGAAGATGAACCGCACGGTCGACCCGCGCGACATCGCCGCCCACGGCCGGCTCGACCAGCGCGGCGAGGACCTCGCCAGCGGCGCGGCCGGCGTCAACCTCGTCGGCTACATCACCGTCTCCTCCCGCAACCCCGAGGCGCTGGCCCGCGACAAGCGGACCATCCGGGCCTCGGCCGGAAAGTCGTACCTGAAGCTGGAGTGGTGCGACCGCGAGCACCACCGCGCCTTCGTGAACACTCTCCCGTTCGCCACCGGCATTCGAAGGTAGGGGCTGAGTTCTGATGCGGGATCCGCTGTCCGTCGTCACCGACGCCTTCACGTCGTTCCTGTTCGGGAAGGTCGAGACGACACGGCTGCCGGTGCGCACCTCCACGGGCCAGGCACAGGCCGTCTACCTCCCGACCGCCGCCCCCGGCCTCGGTGACTCCGGCGTGATCATCGGCCGCGAGGTCTACTCCGGCAAGGGCTACATCTACGACCCGTTCCAGCTGTACGGCCAGCAGCTGCCCGCACCGCACTGGCTGGTCCTCGGCGAGTCCGGCAACGGCAAGTCGGCGCTGGAGAAGACGTACGTCATGCGCCAGCTGCGCTTCCGCGACCGCCAGGTCGTCGTCCTGGACGCCCAGGGCGAGGACGGGGTCGGCGAGTGGAACCTGATCGCGCAGGAGCTGGGCATCACGCCCATCCGGCTGGATCCGAGGGCCGCCCTGGACCACGGCATCCGGCTCAACCCGCTCGACCCGTCGATCACCACGACCGGTCAGCTCGCCCTGCTGCGCACCATCATCGAGGTCGCGATGGGGCACGGCCTGGACGAGCGGGCCGGTTTCGCGCTGAAGGTCGCGCACGCCTACGTCACCGAGACGATCGTCGAACGCCAGCCGGTCCTCACCGACATCGTCGAGCGGCTGCGCCACCCCGAGGCGGAGTCGGCGGAGGCGATGAACGTCGCCATAGACGACGTGCGGGCCTGGGGTCTGGACGTCGCGCTCGTCCTGGACCGCCTGGTCGACGGCGACCTGCGGGGCATGTTCGACGGTCCGACGACCGTCGGCATCGACCTGGACGCGCCGCTGATCGTCTTCGACCTGTCGCACATCGACCGCAACTCCATCGCCATGCCGATCCTGATGGCGATCGTCGGCGTGTGGCTGGAGCACACCTGGATCCGCCCCGACCGCAAGAAGCGCATCTTCCTGGTCGAGGAGGCCTGGCACATCATCAACAGCCCGTTCGTGGCGCAGCTGTTCCAGCGGCTGCTCAAGTTCGGCCGCCGGCTGGGCCTGTCGTTCGTCGCGGTCGTCCACCACCTGTCCGACGTGGTGGACGGGGCGGCGGCGAAGGAGGCGGCGGCGATCCTCAAGATGGCGTCGACCCGGACCATCTACGCCCAGAAGGCCGACGAGGCGCGGGCGACGGGCAGAGTGCTGGGCCTGCCCCGGTGGGCGGTGGAGATCATCCCCTCGCTCACCCCGGGCATCGCCGTCTGGGACGTCAACGGCAACGTCCAGGTCGTCAAGCACCTCATCACCGACACCGAACGCCCCCTGGTCTTCACCGACCGCGCGATGACCGAGTCCTCCCTCGACCTGGCCGCCGGCGACGCCCTGCGCGCCGCCGAACTGGAGGCGGAGCAGCGGGCGGCGGCCTTCGTGGAACAGCACATCGGCGACTCCGAGTCGACGGTGGCGTAGGGGGGAAGGAATCCCACGTGAGACCGGACGGGCAGGGCGGCGGACAGGGACGGAACGGCCAGGGCGGCATCCCGGACGGGCTGCTGGTCGGGCTGCTCGCGTTCCTGCTCGGCATCACCCTGATGGTGTGGACGGCCACCGGCCTCGCGGGCCTCTTCGCCCGCGGTTCCTGGCCGTCCGGCGTCACCTTCGCCGACACCCCGGTCGCCATGCGCCACCTCGTCGCGGAACCCCACGACATCCCGGGCGCCTGGCCGGACACCCCCGCGTCCGCCCTCTCGGGGTACGGGCTGTTCTGGGGCCTGTTCATCGGCCAGCTGATGCTGCTCACCGTCCTCACCGTCTTCGTCCTGGGCACGCTGGCCCGCTGGCGGGCCGTACGGGCCCGGCAGCGGGCGGAACGGACGGCGGGACGCACGGCGACGGCGACCTCGGCCCCGGCCCCGGCCCCGGCACCGGAGCCGGAGCCGGAGCCGGTCCGGCACGAGGTACCGACCCCGGGAGCGGTGCCCGAACCCGTCCCCGAGCCCGTGCGGGAAACGGCACCGCTGCCCGTCCCGGCACCACTCCGGGGAGCCACCCCCACCGAAGCCTCTCCCCTCCCGGCGGCCCCGATGGCCCCGACCGACTCGGCGGCCCCGGTGGACCCGGTGGTCCTGTCGAAGGCGCCGGAGGCGCCCCGCCCGGTGGTCTACGGTCCCCCGGACATCCGCCACGCCACCGCCGCCGCGGCCGTACGGGAGGCGGAGGGCCCCGTCCTCGTCCTCACCTCGAACCCCGCCCTCTGGGAGGAGACGAAGGGCGGGCGGGCCAAGCTCGGTCCCGTCCACCTCTACGACCCGACCCACCGCTGCGACACCCCGGTCCGCCTCCACTGGTCGCCCCTGAGCGGCTGCGAGGACAAGGAGACGGCCGTCGCGCGCGCCGCCGCCCTGCTGGCCCCGGTCCGCCCCTCCTCCCGGCTCGACCAGGCCGTCGGCGACACCGCCCAGCTCCTCCTGCGGAGCTACCTGCACGCCGCCGCCGTGGACGGCCGTACCGTCCGCCACCTCCACCGCTGGGCACAGGGCACCCAGGTCCAGGACGCCGTGCGCATCCTGCGCACCCATCCGAAGGCCGCCCCGGGCGCCGCGGGCGAGCTCGAGGCGACCCTCACCGCGCACCCCGAACGCCGGGACGTCGCGCAGCAGCTGACGACGCGTGCGCTGGCGGCCCTGTCCACGGTCAACGTCCGCGAGGCCTGCACACCCCACCGAACTGATGCGCTCGCCCTGGATTCCTTCGTGCACGAAGGGGGCACACTTTATGTGGTGGGTGAATCCATCGAGGATCCGCGCACCCGTCCGGGTGCGATGCCGTTGCTGACGGCTCTCACCGCGAGCGTGGTCGAGCACGGCCGACGCATGGCCGAACGGTCATCCTTCGGTCGGCTCGACCCACCATTCACCCTGGTCCTGGAGGACGTGGCGGCCGTGGCCCCCCTCCCCCGGCTCCCGGACCTCCTCGCCACCGGCCCGGACCGGGGCATGCCCACCCTGGCCCTGCTCCGCTCCCGCGAACAGTCCCGCTCCCGCTGGCCCCACGACGAACTCCCGGCGTGAGCGCGACGCCCCGCCCGTTCCGCTCACGCACCCCCTTCACCGGATCGCCCCCGGCCGACCGCCGTGACGGCCGGCCGTCACCTCCGGCGGCGACACCGCGGCACGGCGACGTCACAGTGCGGCGTCACCGCGGCCACCGAATATGGGCTGCGGCTCGTGGCCCGGCCGTGCGACGATCCCGGCCGGAACCGAGAGACCTGGTGGGGGCCCATGGGCAGGATGCACGCGGACGAAGCCGAGACCGACACCGGCCTGGTCCGGCGGCTGCTGCGCGCCCAGTTCCCCCGGTGGGCGGACCTGCCCGTCACCCGGCTCGCCTCCGGGGGCACGGTCAACGCGATCTACCGGCTCGGCCGGGACCTGACGGTCCGGCTGCCGCTGCGTCCCGACGGAGCCGGGGCCATCGCGCGGGAGGCGCGGCTGCTCCCCCGGCTGGCCCCGCTGCTGCCCCTGCCGATCCCGGAGGTGGTGGCGACCGGCGTCCCGGGGGAGGGCTACCCCCTGGTGTGGGCGGTGCACCGGTGGATCGAGGGCCGCAGCCCGGTGGAGGGCGACCTGGCCGAGCCCGAGCTCGTGGCCCGCGACCTCGCCGAGTTCGCGACCGCCCTCCGCAAGGTGGACCTCCCCGGCGGTCCGCCCGCGCACCGGGGCGGACCGCTGATCTCCCAGGACCGGGAGACGCGGGCGGCGATCGAGGCGCTGCGCCGCACCGACGAACCCTTCGACGCCGACGAGATCACCGCGGCCTGGGAGGAGGCCCTCGCGGCACCGGCGTGGACCGGTCCGGCCCGCTGGACGCACTCCGACCTCATGCCGGGCAATCTGCTGCTCGCCGGCGACCGCGTCACCGCCGTCATCGACTTCGGCACCGCGGGCACGGGCGAACCGGCCACCGACCTCATCCCGGCCTGGAACCTGCTGCCGGCCCCGGCCCGGCGGGTCTACCGCGAGGCGGTGGACGTGGACGACGCGACGTGGGCCCGGAGCCGGGGCTGGGCCCTGTCCATGGCGGTCGTCCAACTGCCGTACTACCGCACGACCAACCCGGTCGTCGCGGCCAACGCCCGGCACGTCATCCGGGAGATCCTCGGCACCCCCGCACAGGAAGGAGCAGGGGCGCACCTCCCCCCACGGGACGCGCCTCCCCCGGGAGGACTCCGCAAGGGGCCCCGCCCGCCGGGACCGGCGCCCACCCCCGGGCGCTGAAGGCCGGCCCGGCCGTCCTCCGGCCGTCCGC
>NZ_LIRG01000436.1 GCF_001419695.1 Streptomyces prasinopilosus | reverse complement strand
GTGCCAGCATGCGCAGGTCGACCATCGGCGAGGCCGCCCGGCGCTCGACGACGACCCATCCGGTCGCGAGGGCGGCCACGGCCACCGCGAGGGCGCCGATCGCGTAGGGCGGCAGGCCGGCGCCCGTCACCGTCACGAGCCCGAGCATGAGGGCGAGCAGCGTGCCGCTCAGCAGGACCGCGCCGGGCCAGTCGATGCGGTCGTCCGACCGGGTCGGCGGATCGTGCGGCATCAGCCGCGTCACGACCGCCGTCGCCGCGATGATCACGATCGTCGGAAGCACGAAGATCCCGTGCCAGGACAGTCCTTCCGCGATCGGCCCGGCGACCAGCGTCCCCACCATGCCACCGGCCGTGAACAGTGCGACGACCAGCCCGATCGCCGCCTGTGACCCTCCTGCCGGGAGGTGCTTGCGCACCAGGATGAAGGAGAGGGGCAGCGCACCCACCATGGCGCCCTGCAGCACCTGGCCGAGCAGCAGCACCGGCAGGTTCGGTGCCAGGCCGGCCAGCAGGCCACCGGCCGAGACCACGGCCATCAGCCGGATCAGCACCCGCTTCCCGCCGTAGCGGTCGCCGAGTTTGCCCGCGACGGGTGCGACGACCGCGCCGGTGACGAGCACCGCGTTGACGATGAGTGCTCCTTCGGCGGGACCGACCCCCAGCTCGCGTTGGAGCAGCGGGAGCGCGGGGTCCACCACCGACTGCAGGGTGCCGAGGGCGAGTGCCAGGACGCCGAGGGCAGCGAGAGCGCCGGCCGACAGCCTCCCGGCGCGGACCGGGGAAACCACGGATTCGGGAACGGACGTCTTCTTCATCGGTGACCGCCCAGCAGGTCCAGCATCTTCCGCGCCCTGGTGCCGGACATCGGGAGGTCCGCGGGCCGGCACCGCCGCAGGGCCCACCGCCCGGCCCTGCGAAGAGTCCGGCAAGGAGCCGGGGGAGGAATCCGGTGAGGAGATGTCGTCATCGGTCGATCACTCCAGACGCCGCGAGGCAAGGGGAACGCGCGGGATTCCGCGCGTCTCCCACGCTGCCCTCCGGCGCCCCGCCGGACATCGTCCTCCGGCCCCGTCCTCCCCTGGTGCGCCCGGACCAGGCGCCCCCGCGTCCTGGTGCGTACGCACCAGGGGCCGGCCCGGACCGGGGCGGGGCCCGGCCCGAGGTCCGGTGCCCCGGACGGCCGGGGGTCCCGGTCCGACGGCCGCCCCGAACCCGCCTTCCGGCACCCCCGGGTGAGGGGGTCGCCGGAGAACACCGGGTACGGCGCGAGCACTTCGCCGGTGCCGCGGAGGCGCCCGTGCCCCGGCCGCGTGCGCCCCGCCGCGGGCCCCGCTCCACCGGGTCTGCGGTCCCGCGGATCCGGCCGCGACCCCCGGCGCGTCCTGCGCCCGCGGTCCCTTCACCCGGCCCAGCCGGCCCGCGGGCCGGGGCCGGGACGCGGGGGCCCGTGCGCGGCCCGCGGCCGGGCCGTCAGGCGGGCGGCCCAGGGGGGAAGGGGATCTCCGCGAGCACCGGGATCAGCTGTTCCTCCTCGTAGTCGAGGTGCGCCGTCAGTTCCTCGGTCATCCGCTCCAGTTCGTCCCGGAACCGCTCGGGATCGGCCCGGGTGATGTCGGTGAGCAGCGCGGCGAGCTCCCGCTGGAGCCGCGCGACGGTGCGGTGTTCGGAGCGCAGCCTCGTGAGGGCGTCCTTGAGACGGGGGTGCGCGGCCTCCATCGCGGGAAACACGTGGACGTCCTCGCCCGTGTGGTGGAACTCCAGCGTCCGGCAGAAGGCCAGGCAGTGCTGCCGGATCTGGAGGCCGAGCCCCGGCGCCGGCCGCTCGTCCCCGTCCTGCCGGGAGGCCCGCGCCGCGAAGTGGGCGTCCACCTCGGCGCTCACGTGCCGTAGCTGCCCGCGGAGCCAGACATGGACCTCGACCAGTTTGTCGGCGAGGTTCGTGACCGTGCCGGGTCCCTCGCCGGGCGCCGGGTCGCTGCGTTCCAGCACCACGACGGGCAGGATCCGGTCCGTGTTCCGCTGGTACTCGCCGTAACCGGGTGCGGCCCGTACGACGTGCGAGAACAGGCGGTCGCGGTCCTCCCCCTCGGCGGGCACCGCGACGGCCTCGTACTCCTCCGTCCCGGTCTCCACCCGCACCAGCGGGGTGGCCAGGAGGTTGTGGTACCAGGCGGGGTGGCGGGGCCCGCCGAGGCGGGAGCCGACGACGAGCAGTCCGCGCTCGTGCCGGACGTAGCCCAGCGGGGTGGTGCGCTCCTCGCCGGACCTGGCGCCGGTCGTGGTGAGAAGCAGCAGATCGCCGCCCTCGAACGGGCCGCCGACCTTTCCTCCGTTGGCTCGGAACTCCTCGATGACCTGCTGGTCGAAGGGTGTGGACATATGAAGCGGGATCTCCCTGGATGACGGGACGCGCAAGGCGCGGTACGGGGTTACGGGACGAGGCGGGGCGGTGCCGCGCGGGTGCCGGCCGTTCGTCGGCCTGCTGGGCGGACGCGCACGGTCCCCGGTCCCGGGCGGCCGGATCGCGCCGTTGCGCCTCGGTGCGGCGGGAGGGCCGGCCCACCGGGCACGACGGGGGCACGGGCCCCGGACGGTGAGGGAAGCGGCGCGAACGCGCCGGATCAGGTCTCGCCTGTGATGGATGAACGCATGGAGGTCATTCCCCGGCGACAGGTGGTCGCCCGATCGCCGGCCCGCCCACATCTCTTCGGCCGACGCCACGCGCCACCCCCGCATTGGAACGATCAACGCCGGGCGCTGTCAAGGCTGTGGGACGACGGTGGGCAGGGTTCGAGCCACCCTCGGGCGGAACGCGGCGGCATGCCGCTGCCGGCGGTGAACCGCCCCGGGTCTCCGGGAGGTGCCTCAGACGCTCACGGCATGCTCGCGCACCGCGATCCGGGCCAGCTTCGTCAGCATCATGCCGTTGCGGACCCTGACGAAGTAGTCCACGGGCAGCCCGTGCATCCGGGTGCCGGGACCCCGGAGGGGATGCCAGTCGAGGGTGAAGAGGGTGTGCTCGCCCCAGGGCGTCAACCTCATGGCGATGCGGGCCGCGCCGAAGGGGTCCGCCTTCGCATCCAGCTCCAGGCGGTGCGGGGGTTCGCAGATGCGGACGACGCAGGTGTCGTCGAGGGTCAGCCGACCGGCGCCGACACGGACCCTCAGTCGGGCGCCCACGTCCGGCCAGTGCGGGTCCACGGCGAGGACCCGCTGGGTTCCCGTCACCCACTCCCCGTAGCGGTGGCCGTCGGCCAGCAGGTCCCAGACCTCGGACGGCGAGCTCAGGATCAGACAGCGGTTCCGGGCCATCATCACGCTCCTGGAGAAGGGTCGGCACGGAGGCGCCCCGGTCGCGGCGCCCCCGGTCGCGACGCACGGACGGGGACGTCCGGCGCGGCGGACGCCCGGCGGCCGTGCGGCGCGGCGCGGGCACCGGCCGCTCCCCGGTGCGCCGGGCGGGCCCGGCGCACCGGGCCGCCTCTCCGGCCTCCCACGGGCCTGGCCTCCAGCGTCCTGCCGATCGCACCGCCCGCACAGCCCGGGAGCGCCGGACGGGTGAGCCGACGGCCGGAGACGGGTGGGCCGGCGGCCGGCGTGGAGCGGCCGCGGCCACCGCGCACGGCGGCGCGCGTCAGGGACGCCGTCCGCGAGGGCACCACCCGCTCCGCCGGGGTCGTCACCAGCGCGGCGATCGTGATGGCCGGAGTGTTCGCGATCTTCGGCACGCTGAGCATGGTCGAGTTCGAGCAGCTGGGCGTGGGCCTGGCGGCGGCGATCCTGCTGGACGCCGTGGTGATCCGCGTCTTCGTCCTGCCGGCCCTGATGATCGCGCTGGGCAGGTGGAACGGGTGGCCGGCCGGCCCCGCGACGGGCACGCTCCGGAACTGCGGCCACGAGGTCCTGTACACGGGCGGTCCGGGGACCACGCCCGAGACCCCGATCGAGGTCTGGCTCAACCATGCGGGCCACAAGGCCGCGCTCACCTACGGCAGTTCGACGAAGGCGGGCGCCGCCGTCGTCAGGAACGACGCCGGTCGGCTCGTCGCGGCCATCACCCTCCGCTCCTGAGCGACGGGCGGCGCCGGTACGGGCGGGGCCGGGTGACGACCGGTACGGGCGCGGATCCCGGGCCGGCGGGCCGTACCGGCGAACAGCCCGCCGGCACCCGTGCGCCGGTGGGGCACCCCGTCTTCACCGGGGCGCCCCACCGGCGTGGAGGCGTGGACGGCCGGGGGGAGCGCGGACGTCAGCCGGTCCGGGGGTGTTTGCCGGGTCCCTCGGCGCCGGGGGACAACGGGGTGGGGGAGAGGGCGGTGTCCTCCTCGCCCGGCTCCAGAAGGGTGTCGGCGGCGCCGACGATGAGGGGGTCGGGCGTGCCGACCGCCTCTTCGTCCTTGCTGTCGTAGTCGATGCGCGACAGCAGGCTGCGCATGGTCTCCAGCCGGGCGCGCCGCTTGTCGTTGCTCTTGACCACGGTCCAGGGCGCGTGGACGGTGTCCGTGGCGCGGAACATGTCGACCTTCGCCTCGGTGTAGTCGTCCCAGAGGTCCAGCGACGCCAGGTCGGTGGGCGAGAGCTTCCACTGGCGCACCGGGTCGACCTGCCGGATCGCGAAGCGCGTGCGCTGCTCGGAGCGGGACACGGAGAACCAGAACTTCACCAGCAGGATGCCGTCGTCCACCAGCATCCGCTCGAAGGCCGGGCACTGGTCGAGGAACAGCTCGTACTCGTCCTTGGAGCAGTACCCCATCACGCGCTCCACGCCGGCCCGGTTGTACCAGGAGCGGTCGAAGAAGACGATCTCCCCGGCCGTCGGCATGTGCGCGATGTGCCGCTGGAAGTACCACTGGCCCATCTCGCGTTCGGTGGGCTTGTCCAGGGCGACCACGCGTGCGCCGCGCGGGTTGAGCCGCTCGATGAGCCGCTGGATCGTGCCGCCCTTGCCCGCCGCGTCACGCCCCTCGCACACGACGACCAGGCGCGCGCCGGTGTCCTTGACCCACCGCTGGAGCTTGAGCAGCTCGATCTGCAGGATCCGCTTGGTCCGCTCGTACTCCTTGCGGCTGACCTTGCGGTCGTACGGATGGTTCTCCCGCCACGTCCGGATGGGACGCCCGTCCGCGTCCAGCACGATCGGCTGCTCCCGCCGGCTGACGTCCACCGTCAGTCCGTCCAGCAGCTTGTCCGCGTCTTCGGCGTTCATCGCCCGACTCCCCGTTCGGTCCGCACGGCCGGTCAGAAGGGCATGCGGCCGCGGGTGCGGCGGCCCGCCGAGCCGCTGCGGCCCACCGCACGCGAGCTGGTGTGGAAGGGCTTGCTGAAAAGGCGGCCCAGGACGCCGGGCGCCTTGCCGCCGGCCCGCGCCCCGGCACCGAGCGTACGTTGCGTGCCGCGTTCGGGGTGGCGGGAGAGACGGGGGACGAGGAAGGCCAGGACGGCCAGGACCACACACACGGCGATGACGGCGACGACTACCACGACCGGCTCCTTTGCTGAGGGACGGACATACAGGTGCCCCGTCCCGTCTCGCCCATGTGGGCGGCGGGGGCTCCGTTCCGGGACCGGGCCCCGCGCACGGTCCCCGCGACCGGTGCGGGCGGCGCGCCGGGCGCGGCACCGGCGCTCTCCCGGCGGCACGCCCGCGGAGCACCGGGGACGGGGGACCACCGTGCGCCTCCCGGCCGCGCCGCCCGGGTCAGTTCCGGGTTCCGGCGGGTTCCTCGCCGTGGCGGTCGACGACCGCGCGGGACATGACGGCGTCGATCCCGTACAGCGTGTCGGCCGTGCTGCCCCTCGCCCCGTCGCCGGTGAGGTACGACCGCGAGCCGAGGTAGGCGAGCGTGTCCTTGTCGAAGATCCACACGTCCCGGGTCGCGGACCCGGCGTCCTCGCGGGTGATGCCGATGCCGTGCCGGCCGGCGGCGTCGACGGCGTCGGGGACCTCGGTCACGCCGGGAATCCTCTCGACGGCCCGGTAGAGACCGGAAGCCGTGGCGGGAGGCATGATCGTCGAGCTGAGCAGGTCGCCGATCCTCCCGAAGACGGCCTGGTCCTTCGAGTCCCCGTCCTGCACCCCGGTCCGGGAGCGGAGCAGTTCGAGCAGGGCGTCGGGGTCGGTGGGGAGCGAGGCCAGCCACTCGTACGTGGGGTGGTCGATGCCCGCCCGGACCGGCTCGGCGGACTCCACGGGCACCAGCTGACCGGGCATGACGGCGTCCTCGCCGGTCTCCCGCATCCAGCCGGTCCTGGTCACCGGGCCGGGGTCCTGCGCGGTCCACACCTCCTGCCGGTGCAGGGCGCCGAGCCGCACCGGCCCGTCGAAGGAGCCCGTGTTCCCGCGGATCAGGCGCTCGACGTACACGAACTGGCCGTCCTTCACCGGCGTGGCGTCGGTCCTCATGGCCGCGGCGGCGATCCGGTCGAGCGTGACGGAGGCGCTGTTCACCCCGGCGGGCGCGGAGCCCGCCCCGGCCGCCGGGGCGGAACCGTGGCCGCCCCCGGAGAACGTGAGGAACAGCGCCCCGCCCTGGTGGTGCCGGCCGTGTCGATGGCCCTGGCCGGGGCGCTGTTCCTCACGTTCTCCGGGGGC
>NZ_LIRG01000435.1 GCF_001419695.1 Streptomyces prasinopilosus | reverse complement strand
ACCGGCTGCCGGGTCCCGGGACCCGGCAGCCGGTCTTCGGATCAGTCCTCGCCGGACGACTGGGGAAGCTTCGCCTGGATCAGGCTCATCACCGTGCTGTCGGTCAGCGTCGTGACGTCACCCAGCTCACGGTTCTCCGCGACGTCCCGCAGCAGACGGCGCATGATCTTGCCGGAACGGGTCTTCGGCAGCTCGTTCACCGGCAGGATCCGCTTGGGCTTGGCGATCGGGCCCAGCGTGGAACCCACGTGGTTGCGCAGCTCGGCGACCAGCTCCTCGGTCTCCGCGGCCGTACCGCGCAGGATCACGAAGGCGACGATGGCCTGCCCGGTCGTCTCGTCCGCCGCGCCGACCACGGCCGCCTCGGCGACCGACGGGTGGGAGACGAGCGCCGACTCCACCTCGGTGGTGGAGATGTTGTGCCCGGAGACCAGCATCACGTCGTCGACCCGGCCGAGCAGCCAGACGTCGCCGTCCTCGTCCTTCTTCGCACCGTCACCGGCGAAGTACTTGCCCTCGAAACGGGACCAGTAGGTGTCGAGGAACCGCTGGTCGTCGCCCCAGATGGTGCGCAGCATCGACGGCCACGGCTCGGTGAGGACCAGGTACCCCCCGCCGCCGTTCGGCACCTCGTTGGCCTCGTCGTCGACGACGGTCGCGGCGATGCCGGGCAGCGGGGTCTGGGCGGAGCCCGGCTTGGCCGCGGTCACGCCCGGCAGCGGCGAGATCATGATCCCGCCGGTCTCGGTCTGCCACCAGGTGTCCACCACGGGGGTGCGGTCCGCGCCGATGTTCTTCCGGTACCAGATCCAGGCCTCGGGGTTGATCGGCTCACCGACGGAGCCGAGGACCCGCAGCGAGGACAGGTCGAACTTCGCGGGGATGTCGTCGCCCCACTTCATGAACGTCCGGATCGCGGTGGGCGCCGTGTAGAGGATCGTCACGCCGTACTTCTGCACGATCTCCCAGAAGCGGCCCTGGTGCGGGGTGTCGGGCGTGCCCTCGTACATGACCTGGGTCGCGCCGTTGGCGAGGGGCCCGTAGACGATGTACGAGTGCCCGGTGACCCAGCCGACGTCGGCCGTGCACCAGAACACGTCCGTCTCCGGCTTGAGGTCGAAGACCGACCAGTGGGTGTACGCCGTCTGGGTGAGGTAGCCGCCGGAGGTGTGCAGGATGCCCTTCGGCTTACCGGTGGTGCCGGACGTGTAGAGGATGAACAGCGGCTGCTCGGCCTCGAACGCCTCGGGGACGTGCTCGGTGCTCTGGCGCCCCACCAGGTCGTGCCACCACACGTCGCGGCCCTCGGTCCAGGCGACGTCCTGGCCGGTGCGGCGGACGACGAGGACGTGCTGCACGGTGTCGGCGCGGCCGGCCGCCTCGTCCACGGCGGGCTTGAGCGCGGACGGCTTGCCGCGCCGGTAGCCGCCGTCGGCGGTGATGACGACCCTGGCGTCGGCGTCCTGGATGCGGGTCGCGAGCGCGTCCGCCGAGAAGCCGCCGAAGACGACGGAGTGCGCCGCGCCGATACGGGCGCAGGCCAGCATCGCGATCGCGGCCTCGGGGATCATCGGAAGGTAGACGGCGACCCGGTCGCCCTTCCGGACACCCAGTTCCAGCAGGGCGTTGGCGGCCTGGGAGACCTCGTCCTTGAGCTGGGCGTAGGTGATCGCACGGCTGTCACCGGGCTCACCCTCGAAGTGGATGGCGACCCGGTCGCCGTGTCCGGCCTCGACATGCCGGTCCACGCAGTTGTAGGCGACGTTGAGCTCGCCGTCCTTGAACCACTTGGCGAACGGCGGGTTCGACCAGTCGAGGGTCTCGGTGGGCTCTTTGGCCCAGGTCAGTCGGCGGGCCTGCTCGGCCCAGAAACCGAGCCTGTCAGCCTTGGCCTGTTCGTACGCCTCCGCGGTGACGTTGGCGTGTGCGGCCAGGTCGGCGGGGGGTGCGAACCTGCGCTTTTCCTGAAGCAGGTTGGCCAGGCTTTCGTTGCTCACGGCATCTGCCTTTCCCGGAGTGTCCGTTGTGTCCCAGGCCACAGCTCATCAGACCCGGGGGCGCGCTGACAAGGGTCGTCGGCAAAGTGGTTTAGACCTTTTGAGGTCGCCGGCCGTTTCCGTGACCAGGGGTCATCCCTACCCACGGACGCCGGTGCCGCGCGGTTCACCCTCGCCAGTGCCCCGTATGCCCGGGGGGCGGGTTCTCACAACGTCAGCTCCTCGGCCCGTACCCGGTCGAACACTTGCTCTCCGGTCGCCTCGGTGAGGAGGTACGCCTGCGCCTCCCCCACGTGGAAGTAGAGGCCGTGGAGCGTCAGGAGCCCGTCCTTCAGGGCGCGGGCCACCGATGCGTGGGCGCGCAGGTGCTCCAACTGCTGGACGACGTTGGCCAGGCAGAGCTGCTCGGCGGTGTCGGCCGGTGCCCGCCCGGCCAGTCGCACCCCCGGCCCTCCTGCGTCCCGTACCCGCCGCAGACTCGGCAGTCCGTGCCGCAGCCACCGCTCCAGCGGCGTGCGGGCGCCCGGGGAGCCGTCCGGCCGGGGGTCGAGCAGCGCCTGCATCGCCCCGCAGCCCGAGTGTCCGCACACCGTGATGGACCGTACCGCCAGCACGTCCACGGCGTACTCGAGGGCGGCCGCCACCGAATCGTCACCGCTCTCCTCACCGGGCGGCGGCACGAGGTTGCCGACGTTGCGGACCACGAACAGGTCCCCCGGACCGCTGGACGTGATCATCGAGGTGACCAGCCGCGAGTCGGCGCAGGTGAGGAACAGCTGCGACGGCCGCTGTCCCTCGCGCGCCAGCCGGGCCAGCTCACCGCGCACCAGAGGAGCGGTGCTCCGCTGGAACGTACTGAGGCCGCGCACCAGGTCGGCCCCGGTCCGGGACGCCTCCGGCCCGGCGACACCCGACAGGCTTCCGGCGGGGGATGCGGCCTCCGGGACCGCCCCGGGAACCGAACCCGTGGCCGTGTGCGTGCCCTTGGCCGTGCGCGAGCCCGTGTTCGCGCCCAGGCCCGTGCCCGGGCCGGTGCCCGGCGGACCGTCGCCCGGGCCGCGCCGGGCCGGCCGCCCCGCGTGACCGTCCGGTCCGCCACCGGTGTCACCGGCGTCAGGGATGTCACCGGTGTCCCCACCGTCACGGGCGCCGTGGTCGCTCCGGCCGTCGACCGGTGCGGGGGGAAGGGGTGCGCACTGGTGGTTGCGCCAGGCGGTCCAGGGCCGGCAGCGGCATCCGGCGCCGGATGCCGCGCCGGTCTCACCGGTCCCGTCCGTCGTGGGCGGGAAGGTGAGGGCCGAGGGTTCGGCGATCCGGACGCCGGCTCCGGGCCGGCGGCCGGTGATCTCCACCGATCCGCCCCGGGCGGTGTGCGTGTTCTGCCAGTCCTGCAGCGCCTCGTACGCCGCGTGGTCCATGAACGAGCCGTCCAACGTCACGACGCCGGTGGCTCCCTGGGGCACGAGGTGCAGGGCCCGGCTGAGCCTCGGCACCGCGAGGAACGTCAACTGCCCTCGTACGTGTACGTGATGGACCCCTTCCCGCACCTCGTGCGTGATCCGGGTATGGGTGAGGCGGTGCAGGGCCACGCCCACGGCGACGGCGATGCCCAGGACGACGCCCTCCAGGACTCCCGCGAACACCACGCCGACGACGGTCGCGGCGTAGACCAGGGCCTCCCGGTGGCGGGTCACTGTACGGATGTGGTGCAGGGACACCATCTGGATGCCGACGGACATCACCAGGGCGGCGAGTGAGGCCAGCGGGATGAGTTCCAGGGCCGGAACCATCAGCAGCGCGGCGAACACCACGAGAACGCCGTGCAGCATCGTGGAGTTCCGGCTCACGGCACCGGCGCGCACGTTCGCGGAACTGCGCACGGCCACCCCGGCCACGGGCAGGCCGCCGAGGCAGCCGGAGGCGATGTTCGCGGTGCCCTGACCGAGCAGTTCGCGGTCCAGGTCGGAGCGTGGGACGTCGCTCGAACCGGGGCGGCGGGACACCAGCTTGTCCACGGCGACCGCGCCCAGCAGCGACTGCACGCTGCACACCAGCGTGGTGGTGAGCACGGCGGCGACCAGTCCGAGCACGGGCCCCTCGGGGAGCCCGGCGAGGGCGTGGCTGCGCCAGGACGGCAGGTCGACCTCGGCCAGGACGAGACCGGCCGCCGCGGCCGTCGCGG
>NZ_LIRG01000434.1 GCF_001419695.1 Streptomyces prasinopilosus | reverse complement strand
CGACGACAAGGGCAACGACTTCTTCCAGGACCCCTCGCCGCAGCAGCCGACGTTCACCTCGATCCCGGTGCGGGGGCCGGGGCTGGCGTAGCACCCCGCGAAGGGGCGGCGGCGGTCGAGGAGTTCGGCTCCCGCCGCCGCCCCTCGCTCCACCGCCGCCCTTCGCTCCACCGTTCCCCTCGCTCCACCGCCGCCCCTTCCCTCCGGGCGGCGGTGGAGCGAGGGGAACGGTGGAGCGAAGGGCGGCGGTGGAGCGAGGGGCGGCGGCGGGAGCCGAACTCCTCGACCGCCGCCGCCCCTTCGCGGGGTGCTACGCCAGCCCCGGCCCCCGCACCGGGATCGAGGTGAACGTCGGCTGCTGCGGCGAGGGGTCCTGGAAGAAGTCGTTGCCCTTGTCGTCGACGACGACGAACGCCGGGAAGTCCTCGACCTCGATCTTCCAGACCGCCTCCATGCCGAGCTCCTCGTACTCCAGGACCTCGACCTTCTTGATGCAGTCCTGGGCGAGCCGGGCGGCCGGTCCGCCGATCGAGCCGAGGTAGAAGCCGCCGTGCGCGTCGCACGCGTCGGTGACCTGCTTGCTGCGGTTGCCCTTGGCGAGCATCACCTTGGAGCCGCCGGCCGCCTGGAACTGCTCGACGTAGGAGTCCATCCGGCCGGCCGTCGTCGGGCCGAAGGAGCCGGACGCGTAGCCCTCGGGGGTCTTGGCCGGGCCGGCGTAGTACACCGGGTGGTCCTTGAGGTACTGCGGCATCCCCTCGCCCGCGTCCAGCCGCTCCTTGATCTTGGCGTGCGCGATGTCGCGGGCGACGACCAGCGGGCCGGTGAGGGAGAGGCGGGTCTTCACCGGGTACTTGGTGAGCTCCGCGAGGATGGCGTCCATCGGCTGGTTCAGGTCGATCCGGACGACGTCCCCGGACTCGTCGAGCTGCTCGTCCGTCGTCTCCGGCAGGAACCGCGCCGGGTCCGTCTCCAGCTGCTCCAGGAAGACGCCCTCGGCGGTGATCTTCGCGACGGCCTGGCGGTCGGCGGAGCAGGAGACCGCGATCGCGACCGGGCAGGACGCGCCGTGCCGCGGCAGCCGCACCACGCGGACGTCGTGGCAGAAGTACTTGCCGCCGAACTGCGCGCCGATGCCGATCCTCTGGGTCAGCTCGAAGACCTTCTCCTCCAGCTCCTTGTCGCGGAAGCCGTGGCCCAGCGGGGAACCCTCGTCCGGGATCTCGTCGAGGTAGTGCGCCGAGGCGTACTTCGCGGTCTTCAGCGCGTACTCGGCGGACGTGCCGCCGACCACGATCGCCAGGTGGTACGGCGGACAGGCGGCCGTGCCGAGCGAACGGATCTTCTCCTCCAGGAACTTCATCATGGAGGACTCGTTCAGGACGGCCTTGGTCTCCTGGTAGAGGAAGCTCTTGTTGGCGGAGCCGCCGCCCTTGGCCATGAACAGGAACTTGTAGGCGCCGCCGTCGGTGGCGTACAGCTCGATCTGGGCGGGGAGGTTGGAACCGGTGTTCTTCTCCTCCCACATGGTCAGGGGCGCCATCTGGGAGTAGCGCAGGTTGAGGTTCCGGTACGCGTCGTAGATGCCCCGGGACAGGGCCTCCTCGTCGCCGCCCCCGGTGAGGACGTTCTGGCCGCGCTTGCCCATGACGATCGCGGTGCCGGTGTCCTGGCACATGGGGAGCACGCCGGCCGCCGCGATGTTGGCGTTCTTCAGCAGGTCCAGGGCGACGAACTTGTCGTTGGCCGACGCCTCGGGGTCGTCGATGATGCGGCGCAGCTGGGCGAGGTGGGCGGGGCGCAGGTAGTGCTGGATGTCGCGGATGGCCTCCTCGGCGAGCTTGCGCAGCGCCTCCGGCTCCACCTTGAGGAAGGTCCGCCCGTCGGCCTCGAAGGTGGAGACACCCTCGGAGGTCACCAGCCGGTAGGGGGTGGTGTCCTCTCCCATGGGGAGCAGATCGGCGTACTCGAACTCAGGCATCTCGCCCATTCCTCACTCGACAGACGGCCGCCCGCCGACGTTGGCGGGCGGCCGTCTGTCGA
>NZ_LIRG01000433.1 GCF_001419695.1 Streptomyces prasinopilosus | reverse complement strand
CGGGCCCGGTTCCTGGGTGAAGACCGCGTGGAGGCGGCGGGTGTGGTCCACCTGCCGCTGCGACCCGGTCAGGGTGACCGTCGCCGTCAGGCGCGTGTCGGTGCTCGACGCGGCGATGCGGAGTTCCAGTTCCCCGGGTTCGACGATCCGGTGGCCGTCGCGGCCGGTGAAGGAGGCCACGTCGGCGGGGACCGTGACGTGGACGCGGCGGGCCTCTCCCGGCTCCAGCTCCACCCGGGTGTAGCCGACGAGCCGCTGCACCGGCTGGACGACGGAGGCGACCGGGTCGTGGAGGTAGAGCTGGACGACTTCGGTGCCGGACCGCTCACCGGTGTTGCGGACGGTGAGGGAGAAGGTGAACTCGCCGTCCGTCGAAGCCTGTTCGGCGTCCACGGCGAGGTCGCTCCAGGCGAACGCCGTGTACGTCAGGCCGTGGCCGAAGCCGAAGGCCGGCGTCGGGTCGATGTTGGACACCTCGCTGAGCTGGGCGAGACGGGCGCCGAGGTAGGTGGTCGGCTGGGAGCCCGGTGCGCGGGGCACGCTGACCGGGAGCCGGCCGGAAGGGTTGGTGCGGCCGCTCAGCACCCCGGCGATCGCCTGGGTGCCGGCGACCCCGGGGAAGAAGGACTGCACGATCGCCGCGGACTCGGCGGCGGCGCGGCCGAGGGCGTAGGGCCGCCCGGCGAGCAGGACGGTCACCACCGGCGTGCCGGAGCCGAGCAGCGCGTCCAGCAGGTGCTGCTGGGCGCCGGGCAGGGCGAGGGACTCGGCGTCGCAGCCCTCTCCGCTGGTGCCGCGGCCGAACAGGCCCGCGCGGTCGCCGAGTACGGCGATGACGACGTCCGCGTCCCGTGCCGCGTCGACCGCTTCGCCGATGCCGGAGAGGTCTCCGTCGTCGACGCCGGTGCCGCGGGCGACGGTGATGTCCGCGTCGGGGAACTCCGCGGCCAGGGTGTCCCGCAGGGTGGGCAGGTCGATGCCGACCGGGACGTCGGGGTGCTGCACGCCCACGTGCTGGGGGAAGGAGTAGCAGCCCAGTACGGCGGTGCCCTCGGCCGCGTTGGGGCCGACCAGGGCGATGCGGCGGGGCCGGTCGAGCGGCAGGGTGCCGTCGTTGGCGAGCAGGACGACGGCCTTCTCGGCGATCTCGCGGGCCAGTTCCCGGTTCTCGGGCCGGTCCAGGTCGATCCTGCCGCGCAGGGCCTCCGGGTCGTCCAGGTCGACGCCCTCGAGTGCGGGCGGGACCGGGCTCCAGTCCGGGTCGAGCAGGCCGAGCGCCGCCTTCTGGCCGAGGACGCGGCGCAGGGCGCGGTCGATGACCGACTCCGGTACCCGGCCGTCGGCGACGGCCTCGGCGAGCGGTGCGCCGAACGTCTTGACGGTGGGCAGTTCGACGTCGACGCCGGCCTTCAGCGCGGCGCCCGCGGCCTCCGCCCAGTCGCCCGCGACGCCGTGCAGGATCTTGAGGAAGGCGATGCCGAAGTAGTCGGCGACGACGGTGCCGTCGAAGCCCCAGGTGTCGCGGAGCAGTCCGGTCAGCAGGCTCTCGTCGGCGGCGGCGGGGACGCCGTCGGTGTCCGTGTAGGAGTGCATCACGGAGCGGGCGCCGCCCTCGCGGATCGCCATCTCGAACGGCGGCAGCAGGACGTCGGCCCGTTCGCGGGGGCCCATGGGCGCGGGGGCGAGGTTGCGTCCGGCGCGGGAGGCCGAGTAGCCGACGAAGTGCTTGAGGGTGGCGACGATCCCGGCGGACTCCAGGCCCTGGACGTACGCGGTGCCGATGGTGCCGACGAGGTAGGGGTCCTCGCCGATGGTCTCCTCCACCCGGCCCCAGCGGGCGTCGCGCACCACGTCGAGGACGGGCGCGAGACCCTGGTGGACACCGACGGACCGCATGTCGCGGCCGATGGCGGCGGCCATCCGGCGCACCACGTCCGGGTCGAAGGTGGCGCCCCAGGACAGCGGGACGGGGTAGGCGGTGGCGCCCCAGGCGGCGAAGCCCGCCAGGCATTCCTCGTGTGCGACGGCGGGAATGCCGAAGCGGCCCGCCGAGGTGATGCGGGACTGGGTGCGCAGCAGGGAGAGCGCGCCGAGCGCCGGGTCGACGGGCGCGGTGCCGAAGGGTCGGGTCAACTGGCCCAGCCCGGCGGGAAGAAGCGCGTCGAGGTCGACGGCCTCCTCCATGTCGTGCTGGTGCGGGGCCACTTCGCCGCCGTTGGCGGACGCGCCGACCCACACGCCGTACAGCTGGGCGATCTTCTCGTCCAGGGTCATCGCCCCGATCAGCGCGTCGACCCTGGCGGTGACGGGGAGGTCGGGGTCGTTCCAGAGGGGGATTTCGGGGGTGGTCTCTACAGCCACGTCGGCAGTCACTTTCCTCCGACACCCATCAGACCCTGGACCAGGGCACGACGGGCGAACAGGTAGACGAGCAGGATGGGCACCATGGACAGCACCACGGCTCCCAGCAGACCGGGGATGTCGATACCGTGTTCGGTCTGGAAGTTGTACAGACCCAGGGTGACGACCTTGCTGGAGTCGGACTGGGTCAGGACGAGCGGGAA
This sequence comes from Streptomyces prasinopilosus, assembly GCF_001419695.1. Taxonomy (GTDB): domain Bacteria; phylum Actinomycetota; class Actinomycetes; order Streptomycetales; family Streptomycetaceae; genus Streptomyces; species Streptomyces prasinopilosus. The sequence goes on along the minus strand of NZ_LIRG01000433.1, from coordinate 16,859 downwards.
CAGGAAGCCGTTCCACGCCTGGAGCGCGGAGAACACCACGATCGTGGACAGTCCGCCCCTCGACAGCGGCAGGACGAGCTGGAGGAACATGCGCCGCGGGGAGGCGCCGTCCATGGCCATGGCCTCGTACAGTTCCGGGGAGATGTCGCGCATCGCGCCGCTGAGGATCAGCGCCGACATCGGCAGGCAGAACGCGGCCGTGGGCAGGATGACACCCAGCAGGTTGTCGTACAGTCCGGCCTCGCTGATCAGGTAGAACATCGGCACGATGACGGCCTGGGCGGGGATGGCGAGTCCGAGCAGGAACAGCCGGAAGATCGCCGACGTGGTCCGGCCCCGGCTGCGGACGATCGCGTAGGCGAGCGGCGGGACCAGCAGCAGCACGATCCCGATCACGCAGCCGGTGACGACGAGCGTGTTGAAGAAGTACTGGCCGAAGCCCGAGTCGAAGGCGCCGGTGTAGTTGTCCAGGGTGAAGCTGTCCGGGATCGAGACCGGGCCGTTCTCGGCGTAGTCCTGGCGGGTGCGCAGGGTCGCGGCGAGCAGCACGTACAGCGGCAGGCCGACCAGGAAGAGCCAGACGAGGGAGCCGACGCCGGCCACGTAGTTCGGTCGGCGCCTCATGACACACCCTCCATGGAGCTGCGCATCTTGTCGTAGCCGGAGACCCGGACGACGATCAGCGAGATGACGGTGGCCGCGACGACCAGGACCAGGGCGATCGCGGAGCCGGTGCCGTAGTCGAAGCTCTTGAACGCCTTGTCGTACATGTAGTAGGCGCTGATGGTGGTGTCGGTGCCGGGGCCGCCCTGGGTCAGGATGAGGACCGTCTCGAAGGTGGTCAGACCGCCGACGATCATCAGGATCATCGAGGTGATCATCGAGTTGCGCAGCTGCGGCAGCGTGATGTGGAAGAACTGCCGGTAGCGGCCCGCCCCGTCGATCTCCGCGGCCTGGTAGAGCACCTGGGGGACGGCGCGGGCGGCGCCCTGGTAGATCAGCGTGTGGAACGGGGTGAACTGCCAGGTGCTGACGAACGCCAGCACCCCGATGGCGGTGGCCTGTTCACCGAACAGGTTGCCGTCGCCGAACAGCCAGGCGGCCTCGGCCGGGATGCCGAAGTTCGGGTCGAGCAGCGCCCGCCACAGCACGGAGACGGCCGTCGCGGACAGCAGCAGCGGGATGAAGTAGATGACGGACAGCACGGCCCGGTTGCGCTGGTGGCCGGCGGCCCAGACGCCGAGCAGGATGCTCAGCGGGGTCTGGAGGACCACGCCGAGCACGGTCAGCAGCAGGGTCAGCCAGATGCTGTTGAGCATCACCGGGTCGTCCATCAGGCGCGACCAGTTGTCCGTGCCGACGAACTCGGGCGAGCTGAGCCCGTCCCAGCTCATGAAGGACAGCACCGCCACCATGATCAGCGGGACGATCGCGAAGAGGGTGAAGAACACTGCGGCGGGCAGCGCCCAGGCGAAGCCGGGACGGCCCACCGTTGTCGCGGACGAGGCGGGCGGCCGCCGCCGGGCCCCCTTGAGGGGTCCGGCGGCCGGCCGGGCGCTCGTGATCTGTGTCGTCATGAGCCGTTCGTCACTCGGTCGGGAGGGCCTGCATGGCCTTGATGAAGCCGTCCGTGTCGAGCTGTCCGTTGAAGAACTGCTGGATGGCCTTGTGCATGTCCGAGCTGGCCTTCTGCGGGTACGCCTGGTCCCAGGACAGCTGGAACGACGGGGCGTCGGCGACCATGTCGTACTGGAAGCGCGAGTACTCGGCGTTGCCCGTGGTCTCGATGAACTCGTCGGTGTTGGTCGTGGTCGGCAGGTTGCCGATGTCCAGCTGCGCCTTGACGAAGTCGTCGGAGTACATGAGCTTCAGGAACTCGGCGACGGCCTCGGGGTGCTTCGTCTTCTTCATCACCGAGTAGTAGTTGTTCGTGTTGCCGGCGACGTTGGCCGGGTCGCCCTTGCCGCCCTCGACGGTCGGGAAGGCGGTGTAGCCGAGGTCCTTCTCGGCGAACGCCTTGTGGTCCGTGAGCTGCTGGGAGTAGTACCAGGAGCCCATCAGCTCGAAGCCGGCCTTGCCGGAGGACACCAGCTGGACCGAGCCGCCGTTGGTGTACTTGACGGAGTCGTAGTTCTTGCCGAAGGCGCCGGCGTCGACGAGCTCCCTGATCATGCCCAGGGCCTTCTTGCTGTCCGCGCTCTCCCAGGCGCTCTTGTCGCCGTCGACGGCCTTCTCGAACAGTCCGGGTCCGGCCACGCGGTCGAAGAGGTACTGGAACCACATCTGCGTCGGCCAGACGTCGCCGCCGCCGAGCGCGATCGGCGTCACGCCCTCGGCCTTGAGCTTTTCGACCGCGTCGAGCAGTTCGTCCCAGGTCTTCGGCGGCTTGACGCCCGCCTTGTCGAGGACCTTCTTGTTGTGGAAGAGCAGGACCGGCTGGGTGCCGCGCATCGGGATGCCGTACGGCTTGCCGTCGACGACGGCGTTGTTGAAGACGGACGGGAGGAACTTGTCCTCCAGGTCCGGGTCCTTCTTGATGAAGTCGTCGAGCGGCATCAGCAGGTCGGCCTTGACGAACGGCTTGATGCTGCCGCCGCCCCAGTTGAAGAAGACGTCGGGTGCCTGCGGGGTGCTGATGATCGTCTGAAGCTTCTTCTGGTAGTCCGCACCGGGGATGGTGTCGAGGACGACCTTGACGTCGGACGTCTTGTTGAACGTGTCGACGAGTTTCTTCTCGACCTTGTTGGTGGCGTCCCCGTAGACCAGGACATGGATCTTGCCGTCGTCCGCCGACGCCCCGCCGCCCCCGCCGCCGCAGGCCGAAAGGGTCAGTGCCAGGGTGAGCGTCGCACCACCGGCGACCAGTCTGGGCAAGCGCGCACGTATCTTCATCGTTCGCCTTTCGAAAGTTTCGGCATCATCGCCGAAAGTCCATGCCGTGGGACAGTAGGTCAGACGGAAGTTTCGGTCAACGGTCGAGTCGGCACTCACCCAAACCGTTACCGACACGCGGTGCCTTATCCTGCGGTTATGCACGATGAAGGTGAGACGAGCGGCAGAATCACCCTGGCCGCGGTGGCGAAAGAGGCCGGCGTTTCGATGCCGACAGTTTCGAAGGTCCTCAATGGCCGATCGGACGTCTCCCGCACGACCCGCGCCAAGGTGGAGCGGCTGCTGGACGTCCACGGTTACCGCCGCCGCGCCCAGTCGGTGTCCCGCTCCCCGCTCATCGAAATCGTCTTCCACGAGTTGGAGAGCGTCTGGGCGATGGAGCTGATCCGGGGCGTGGAAGGCGTCGCCAAGGAGAACCGCGCGACGGTGGCGCTCACCGAGAGCGGCACCCGGCACACCCCCGCCCCGGAGTGGCTCCCGGGCGTGCTGCAACGCAGGCCGCTCGGCGTCGTGCTGGTCTTCTCCGCTCTCCCGGAGGACATCAAACGCCAGCTCAGAGCGGCGGCCATCCCCCTCGTCGTCATCGACCCGGCGGGCGACCCCGCCCCCGACGTCCCCTCCGTCGGCTCCGCGAACTGGGCCGGCGGCCTCGCCGCCACCCGTCACCTCACCGACCTCGGTCACGAGCGGGTCGCGATCATCACCGGCCCCGAGGACATGCTCTGTTCGCTCGCCCGCCTCGACGGCTACCGCTCCGCCATGACGATGGCGGGCCTGGAGACCGGCCCGCGTCTGACGCGTTTCGGCGACTTCCACGTGCAGAGCGGCTTCGAGCACGCCATGGACCTGCTGAACGGCACCGACCGGCCGACGGCGATCTTCGCGGGCAGCGACCTCCAGGCACTCGGCGTCCTGGAGGCGGCCAGGATCAGAGGCCTGCGCGTGCCGGAGGACCTGTCGGTGGTGGGCTACGACGACGTACCACTGGCCCAGTGGTCGAGCCCGCCCCTCACCACGGTCCACCAGCCCCTGCGGCGCATGGCCGAGGAGGCCGCCCGCATGCTCCTCCGCCCGGACGCCCCCGGCACGGCGGCACAGCGCATCGAACTGGCGACCCACTTGGTGGTACGACAGAGCACGGCTCGGCTGCGGAAGGCCTGAGACAGGACCTACGGGCCCTTGGGCGCCCGGGCGTGGAGCTGCCGGGGCGCCGCCCCGGCCGGGCTCCTGCCGGGCCAGGTCGTCGTGCCGCTCGATGCGGTGGGCCCGCCGGCGCACGCTGTCCGTACGGCGCTCCCGGAGGGCTCCCGTCCGGGAGGCCATGCGGGCGGGGACCTCGTCCTGGCCGGGTTGGTACACGCCGTCGAAGCGCTCGGCCAGGATCCCGGACCCCCGGACGGGCCGGAGGCACTCGTCGAACAACGCGCTCGCCCGGCGGGACAGCGGCCAGGGCCGCTGCGGCGCGAGCCGGCTCTCCCGGCCCTCGGTCGGGCCGTCCGGCCGGTGCACGGTGCGCACCCCGTCCAGCAGTCGCGGCCGTCCCGTGACGTATGCGCCGGTACGGGCCCGGACGGAGAAGGCGGCCGGGCGGTGACGGGGGACGCGGCGCGGAAGCAGGCTGCGCCGACGCCCGGTTCACCGGACGCGGTGACGGTTTCCCGATTCGCCTCACCGAGGGTGACCGATTCACCCTACTGTGTGGAGCACTCCGGGCGGCACACAGGGTGACCGGCCTGGCACGAAGGGTGTGATGTGCGGGCATACGGCCGCGTCCCGGCCGCGCTGTCGCCGGTCCGTCCTCCGCGCAAGGGAACAGGGGGTGGTACGGCATGCCGGCACAACCGGGTACGGAGGTCCCCACGGGTGGTGAGGCGGACGGCACGGACGAGGTCGCGGAACTGTTCCGGGCCCCCGGCCGCCGGATCGAGGTGGCCCGGGAACGGACCGGGCCGAGCCGGCCGGCAGCAGACCGGCCGGCCCTCGTCCCCGAAAGCGGCGGTGCCGTCCCCGAGGAAGCGGTGCGCGTCTTCGCCGAGCGGGCGGCCGGCCGGACACCCGACTCGTCCACAGGAGGAATGTCATGAACCGCGACACGGCACCGGCCGCCACCGGGCGGCCGCCGGCCCGCCCGGCCACGCCCGCCGACGCCGGGGGCATCGTCCGGATGCGCTCCGAGCACGTCCTGCCCGAGCCCCTGAGCGAGGAGTGGGTCCGGCGGTGCACGGACGAGCTGGCACCGCGGCTGTCCGAGACGGGGGACGCGCGGGCCTTCGTCGTCGACGCCCCGGACGGCGGGCTCGCCGCCTGCGCCCTCGGCCTGGTCCACCCCGTCCTGCCGGCGCCGGCCTCCCCCCGGGGGCTGGCCGCCCGCGTGCAGATCGTCGCGACGCGCCCGGACCTCCGGCGGCGCGGCTACGCCCGGACGGTGGTGTCCGCGCTGCTCGACCATCTCTCCCTCGTCGAGCACATCACGCTCTTCGAGGTCCACGCCAGTGTGGAGGCGGCCCCCCTCTACCGCGAGCTGGGCTTCACGGGGAGTCCTGCCCTGATGCGGATGACGCGTCCGAGCGCGCCGGCCGCTGCGAGCGGGCCGGAGAGCGGCCCCGCCTGGCTCCCGCCGGAGCAGTACGCCGAGACGGTGCTCAAGGCCACCGCGTTCGCGTGCGTCTACTTCACCGACGAGGACGACCGACCGCTCCAGCTGCGCTCCGTCTACTCCCCCGGGCATCCGTGGCAGTTGGTGGGCGGAACAATGGATCCCGGAGAACGGCCCTGGGGGACGGCGGTGCGCGAGTGCCGGGAGGAGACCGGTCTGACGCCGGCCGGGCCGCCCCGGCTCCTGGGCACCGTGTACGGGCTGCCCGGCACCGAGTGGCCCTACAGCACGATCGGGATGATCTTCGACGGGGGCCGGCTCACCGCGGCGCGGATCCGCGGCATCGTCCTGAACCCGCAGGAGCACGACGAGGTCCGCGTCCTGCCGCTGGTCGAGTGGAAGGCGCTGATGCCGCCTCGTGACTTCGCGCGCCTGAGCGCGTTGGAGGAGGCCCGCCGCACCGGCGAGGCCGCTTACTTCGGCACCTGGGACTGGGGGAACGAATGAACGGCATCGTCCCGCCTCCGGAGATCGCGCCGCATGCGGAGCGGACAGCCGGCCGCCCTCTACGGTCCCGTCGGGCTTCCGTAGCGGTGAAGGCCGACCCCTGCCGGCCTTCCGCCCCTCATGTGAACCACCGCCCAGGTCCGATCCGCACCGTCACCCGAGTCCGATCCGACCAGCAGGAAGTCTGTAGTGATGCTGTCCTCTTCCTCGTCCCTGATGGCCGTGGCCGCGCATCCCGACGACGAGGCGTTGCTCTTCGGCGGCGTCCTCGCCCAGCACTCCGCCGGTGGCGCCCGCACCGCGGTCGTCACCGTCACCTGGGCCGCGGACAGCCGCCGCGCACCCGAACTGGCCGCAGCCCTGGACGAGCTGGGTGCGAGCCCGCCGCGCATGCTCGGCTACGCCGACGCCCGCGATCCGTCCTCCGCTCACGGCAGGCCCCGGCTCGTGGACGCGCCCCTCGATGAAGCCGTCGGCCACGTCGTCCGGCATGTGCGGCAGTTCCGACCCGACATCGTGGTCACCCACGACGCACTCGGTCAGCTGACCGGCCATCCGGACCACCGCCACACCCACCGGATCACCCTCCTCGCCTGCCAGGCCGCAGGACTCGCGCGCCTCTACCCGGAAGCCGGAGCCCCCTGCCAGCCCCGGGCCCTGTACGCGGCAACCCATCCCGAGAGCGGAGTCGACGAACTGGGAGCACTGCTGAGGAGCGTCGGCAAGAGCGTGCTCTGCGTCCCGGACGCATACGTGACCACGGTCGTGGACGTGAGCGAGTGGGCCGACGTGAAGTGGCGCGCGATCCTCGCCCACCAGGGCGAGGTCGCCCGCGAACGCTCCCTGCCCGGAATCCTCGCCCGCCTCCCCGAAAAAGCCCGCCGAAAGATCATTCGGACCGAGTACTTCACACGCCTGGAGCCCGGGCCCGTCCCGGGGGACCCGCATCACCTCACCATCTGACTCCGTCCTCCTCCTTGGCCCGTTCTTCCCGACCGAAGACACGGGACGACGGACGACAACCGAGACGAAGTCGGTGCCGTGAAGGGCGGTGGCGTTCCGTACGATCGTCGTCCTGTGGGGGCCGGGCTCCCCCGCGACGGAAACTCGGATGCGGGTGCCGCACGGCCACCCTAGGCTGCGCTCGCGGAAGGGCGAGGCGCCGTATCGGTCGTCAGTGGATCGGAGACACCCGGGGTATGACCAGTCACCTGTTCGCGATCTGCTTCAACGCGACCCGGCCCGCGGACCTGGCGCGGTTCTGGTCCGGTGTCCTGGGCTGGGAGTCGGCCGACGGTCCGGACGACGGCGTCGCGATCCTGCCTCCCGATGCCGCCGGGTTCCGCATCCGTTTCCTGCCGAGCCGGGAGCCGAAGACCGGTCGGAACCGGGCGCACTTCGACCTGACGAGCACCTCCCCGGAGGATCAGCGGCGGACGGTGGCCAGAGCACTGGAGCTCGGCGGGAGGCACATCGACGTGGGCCAGCTCCCGGAAGAGGGGCACGTGGTGCTCGCCGATCCGGACGGCAACGAGTTCTGCGTCATCGAGGCGGACAACAAGTTCCTCGCCGGCACCGGCTCCATCGGAGCGCTGGCCTGCGACGGTACGCAGGAGGTCGGGTACTTCTGGAGCGAGGCGCTGCGGTGGCCGCTGGTCTGGGACCAGGACCAGGAGACCGCGATCCAGTCACCGGACGGCGGTACGAAGATCACTTGGGGTGGTCCTCCGGTGGCGCCGAAGACGGGCGCGAACAGGCTGTCCTTCGAGCTGGCGCTCCCCACCGGCGCCGATCGGGCGGCGGAGATCGGCCGCCTGGTCTCCCTCGGCGCGACGCGCACCGACACCGGTGAGGGCGACGGCGGCCGGGTGCTGATGCTCGACCCTGACGGCAACGAGTTCGCCGTACGGAAGCCCCGGTAGCGGGGCTGTCGTCGGGCGGGCCGTGTTTCGCGGGTGTTCGCCCGCGACCCGCGCCACCCGGCGTCCTGGACCGGGCAAGGCCGTCGTCCTCGTGGGCGAACCGCGTATCCGCGGAGTGCGTGTCACGTTCATCGTCCGCGTCGGGGTGAGCCGGGGACGAGCCGGGGACGGCAGTGCCGTGCTTGCGTCCCTTGCCCGTCAGAAGGTTTCGACGTACTCCTCGGTCGGGCCGAGGTCGGGGCGGTCGAGGAGTTCCAGCCGGTCGCCGAGCCGTTCGAGTTCCAGCAGGGTGAGGGTGTTCTCGCCCGGTGCCAGCAGCGGCGCGGGCAGGTAGAGCGTCCGTTGGGGGCCGATTTCCCAGTAGCGGCCGAGCAGGGTGCCGTTGACCCACACGAAACCCTTGGCGAAGCCGGGGAGGGCGAGGAAGGTGTCGGCCGGTTCGGTGACCGTGAACCGGGCCGTGGCGAAACCGGCGGTGCCGTCCGGTGGCGCGGCAGAGACCGCGCGCGCCAGGTCTTCCTCGGTCCAGGTGTCGAGCGGCAGCCGGTGCATCGTCCAGCCGTGGACCAGTCGCCGGCCGATCGTGACTCCGCCGAGGATGCCCTTGTGCTCGCCGAGCCGGGGCCCGTAGTTCACCCGCCCCTGGTTCTCCACCAGCAGTTCCAGCCGGGCCGGTCCGCCGCGGCCCGGCAGGTCGAGGGAGCCGGTCTCCCGGTCGAGGATCCCGAGGGGGGCGCCGTCGAGGAAGACCTGGGCGCGGTCGCGCAGGCCGTGGACCGTGAGCGGGTGGACGCTGCCGGGCAGGTGCGGCTCGGCCCGGTGGAGGAGGAGGCCGGAGGCCTGCTCCAGTTCCTCGAAGCTCAGCGGGTGGGGGGATTCCACCGGGTCGGAGACCGCGCGGAGCGCCGGCAGCAGGGCGGCTCCGGCGGTGACGGGGACCGTGCGGGGGGACAGCAGGGGAGGGTCGGCGGGCAGCGGGCGCCGCGGTGTCCCGGCGACCGTGTGCAGCAGGTCCCGGAAGGCGTGGAACTTCGGGGTGAGCGCCCCGTGTTCGGCGATCGGCGCGTCGGAGTCGTAGCTGGTCACGGTCGGCTGGAGCGTGTCGCCGTCGTGGTTGGCTCCGGCCCACAGTCCGAAGTTCGTGCCGCCGTGGGCCATGTAGACGCTGACCGAGCCGTCGGCGCCGAGGATGTCGGAGAGGGTGCCGGCGGCGCTCTCCACCGACCGGACGTGGTGCTTCTCGCCCCAGTGGTCGAACCAGCCGTTCCAGAACTCGGCGCACAGGAAGGGTTCCCCGCGGCGGCGTGCCCGCAGCAGGCCGGCGGCCTCGTCCGCACGGGCGCCGAAGGTGGCGGCGGCGAGGTGGCCGGGCAGGCTGCCGCCGTCCTGCATCAGTTCGGTGGGCCCGTCGGCCGTGTAGAGCAGCTCGGTGATCCCGCGCGCGACGAGGGCGTCCCGCACGTGGCGGACGTAGGCGTGGTCGTCGCCGTAGCTGCCGTACTCGTTCTCGATCTGCACGGCGACCACCGGCCCGCCCCGGCCGGCCTGGAGGGCCGCGATGCGCGGGATCAGCTCGTCGAACCAGCGTCCGACCTCCGCGAGGTAGGGCGGGTGGGAGGAGCGCGGGCGCATGCCCGCTCTGCCCGTCAGCCAGACGGGCAGACCGCCGTTGTCCCACTCGGCGCAGATGTACGGCCCGGGGCGCACGATGGCGTCCAGGCCGGTCTCCCGGGCGGTGCGCAGGAAGCGTTCGAGGTCGTGTCCGGCGGTGAAGCGGAACAGGCCCGGGTGCGGCTCGTGGAAGTTCCACGGGACGTAGGTGTCCACCGTGTTGAGGCCCATGGCGGCGATCCGCTCCAGCCGGTCCGCCCACTGGGCGGGGTGGACGCGGAAGTAGTGCAGGCTCCCCGACAGGATCCGGTGCGGGCGCCCGGCGCGCAGCAGCCGCCCGTGCGGATGGGTCAGGAGGGGGCCCGGTGCGGTCTGCGGGAGTGCGGGCGGACCGGTGGGCGGGGGCGGCCCGTCGCCCGCCCGGCCGTCGGAGGGCGCGTCCTCCGGTGTCCGGCGGTCGCCCGCGCCGTCGCGAGGATCCTTTGATGTCAGCGATGCCACACGACTCCTTCCGCCGGACCCGCTCCGACACGTCCGGCGGGTACGCGAACCACGCCCGGGACGGGATCGGGACCACCGGGCGCAGGCTCCGGGGCACGACACGGTCGTCCCCCGAGCACGACGGTGGGAACTATGACAGATGTCGTGATCACTGCCAACGGTGCCGGGCGGGATCCCTGACGTCACCGCGCCGACCGCTCCCGGAGCGGTCGGCGGACCCGGCCCGCGGGAAGACCGGGCGGCACCCAGCCGCGCGAGGCCCGGTGACGCCCCGGCAGGCACGGTCCGGTACCAGGTATACGGCGCGCGCATCCTTGACGGTGCCCCTACAAGTCTCTACCGTCCTGGTGGTCGAGACATCAGACGTCTGTCGTCGCGCTCGGCCGGCACGTCCGAGCACCTCGCACCTCCCCGGTCCCGTCCGTCGACCCAGCAGGGAGCCATCCGTGCGCGTACGAAGACTCGTTCTGCTCCTGTCCGTCCTGTCCCTCCCCCTCACCTCCGGGGGGCTCACGCACCCCGCACAGGCCTCGGCACAGGACCAGTCCTTCCACGTGGACTGCGGTGCCGCCGCCGGCGGTGACGGCAGCCAGGCCAGGCCCTGGAACACCCTGGCAACGGTCAACGCCCGTACCTTCCGGCCCGGTGACGCGATCCTGCTCCGGCGCGGTTCCACCTGTACCGGGCAGCAGCTCTTCCCCAAGGGGTCCGGCTCCCCGGGAAGCCCGATCAGGATCGGCGCCTACGGCTCCGGGGCCAAGCCGAAGCTGGCCGGCGCCGGGCAGGTGACGGACGTGGTACGGCTCGCGGACCAGGAGTACTGGGAGATCGCCGACCTCGACATCTCCAACAAGGGGGACGCCGCGGCGACCCGGCGCGGCGTCCACATCACCCGCACCGACTCGGGAACGGGCAGGTACTACCGGATCAGCGGGCTGGACGTGCACGACGTCAACGGCAACCAGACCAAGAAGGACGACGACGCCAGCGCGGGCATCTTCTTCGAGGTCCTCGGCCACACGACACCGACCCGGTTCGACGACGTGGTCGTCGAGAACAACACGGTGCGGACCGTCGACCGCTACGGCATCCACTTCTGGACGCGCTGGATGCGGCGCCCGGAGCTGAACAACCCCAACTGCGGCACCACCTGCGGGTCCTGGACGCCGCAGACCCGGGTCGTCGTCCGCGGCAACACGGTGACCGACATCGGCGGCGACGCGATCGTGCCGCACCACACCGAGGGCGCGCTCGTCGAGCACAACACGGTCGACGGTTTCCGCGAACGCGAACCGGCCCACTGCGCGGCCGGCATCTGGGGCTGGAACACCAACCGCGCGCTGTACCAGTACAACGAGGTCAGCGGCGGCAAGAGCGAGTGCGACGGTCAGGGCCTGGACATCGACGAGGCCAACATCGGCACCGTCTACCAGTACAACTACAGCCACGACAACGAGGGCGGCTTCATCCTCCTGTGCAACGGCTCCGGCTCCACCACCGCCGACAACGTCGTGCGCTACAACATCAGCCAGAACGACGGCGGTCAGCTCTTCGACATGGTCTGCGCGAAGACGTCCAACACGCAGATCCACAACAACACCTTCTACCTCTCCCGTCCGGTGGACATCATCAACAACGCCAACGGATCGGGGGCCGCGAACGCGGTCTTCAGCAACAACGTCTTCCACGTGGCCACGTCCGAGGCCGCGTACGTCAACGCGGGCAGCCTGGTCTTCGACTCGAACGTCTTCCACGGCAACCACCCGGCCGGTGAACCGGCCGATCCGCACAAGGTGACCGCCGATCCGAAGCTCGCCGCACCGGGCACCGCGACCTCGCGCACCGACGCGGACGGCTACCGGCTCCAGGCCGGTTCGTCCGCGCTCGCCAACGGCCGGGCCCTGGCGTCGCCCGGCGGCCGCGACTACTTCGGCAACCCGGTCACGGCCGGTTGCGTCCCCGACCGCGGCGCCCACCAGGCGACGACGGCCTGCACCGCCCCCACGGGGCCGGCGAACGGGGTGCACCAGATCTCCGCGGGCGGCCAGGCCATCGACGTACCGGCCAACTCCACCACCCGGGGAACCCAGTTGCACGGCTGGAAGTGGCACGGCGGCAAGAACCAGCAGTGGACGGTCACCCGCAACACGGACGGCACCCACACCCTGCGGAACGTGCACTCGGGCCTGTGCGCGGACGTCCGCGACAACTCCCGGCAGGCGGGGGCCGCCATCGTCCAGTGGCCGTGCAGCGGCGAGGCGAACCAGCGCTGGACCGCCACGTGGAGGAACGGCGGCTACACCCTGGCCGCCAAGTCCAGCGGCCTCCTGCTGACCCTGGCGTCGGGTGCCGACGGAGGGCTGATCTCCCAGCAGCCGGCCGGCGCCGCCGCGCTCCAGACATGGACCTTCGTCCCGCAGTCCTGAGTCCGGCGGGGGCCCGGCCTCGAGCGTCCCGGCCCCGGACCCGTCCGGCTCCGGACCGCAGTCCACGTCAGCGCGGTCGGGCCGCCGTCCGGGTCCGGCCCACGGGCCGGACCGCGAGGAGCGGGGCGGGCCCCGCCCGGTGCCGAACGGCCACCGGTGACGCCGCGGGCCGGAGCCGGTCTCCCGGCCCGGCACCCGACCCGGCGGGCGTGCACGCCCCGGGCCGTCCCGAGCGCGATCCCCTCGTGAAACGCCCCACGTCCTCCCGACGGACCGAACCTGAGGTGAGTCATCCGCATGAGACGAACGATCGGTCCTCTTCTGGCACTCCCCCTGCTGGCCGCGGGGCTGCTCCCCCTCGGTGCCGGGGGTGCCGCCCTCGCGGGCGGCACGGTCGCCGGCAACGCCGCCCCGGCCGTGTACCCCGCCCTGCGCGAATGGCAGGGCGGCGAAGGCGTGTTCCGCCTGGAGCCCACCTCGCGCATCGTCCTCGAATCCGCCGGAGCCGCCGCTCTCGGTGACACCGCCCGCACGTTCGCCGCCGATCTCGCCACCCTCACCGGACGCACTCTCCCCGTGGTCACCTCAGGCGCCGCCCGGGCCGGCGACATCACCCTGAGCGCCGGCAGCACCGACACCGGGCTCGGGTCCCAGGGGTACGCCCTGGACATCGGCGAGACGCTGGCCGTGGAAGCCACCGACGACACCGGGGTGTTCCACGCCACCCAGACGATCGAGCAGGCCCTCAAGCTCGACGAGCACCGCGCCTCGGTCCCCCGCGGCACCGCCCGTGACCGGCCGGCCGTCGAGCAGCGTGCCCAGATGCTCGACGTCGGCCGCACGTTCTTCCCGCTGGACGAACTCAAGGCGCAGATCCGGGAGATGGCCTGGCGGAAACTCACCACGTTCCACCTGCACCTCACCGACTGGAACGGCTTCCGCGTCCGGCTCGACGAGTTCCCCGGCCTCGCCTCGGACGACGCCTACTCCCCCGCCGAACTGCGGGACCTGCAGGACTACGCCCGCAAGTACCACGTCGACGTCGTGCCGGAGATCGACCTGCCCGGCCACGCCACCGCCGTCACCGCGTACGATCCGGCGCTGCGCTTCGCCTGTCCCTCGATGGACTACGCCACCTGGCCCGGCGGCGAGCGCGGAGGCTGGACCCTGGACGTCACCAAGAAGTACACCCGCGACTTCGTGCACGACCTCATGGAGGCCGTCATCCCCCTGTTCGACAGCGAGTACGTCCATGTCGGCGGTGACGAGATCGGCCTGGACGACCGGAAGAACGCCTGCCCGGAACTGGTCGCCCACCAAAAGGAGCGCGGCTTCGCGTACGCGGGGGACGTCTTCGTCGACCACCTCAACGCCGTGAACCGGCAGGTCCGTTCGCACGGCAAGACCACGCAGGCGTGGCAGTGGTGGGACCAGTACGGGCAGAAGTCCTCGATCGAGCCCGACCGGACGATCGTCTTCGACGACTACATCGACCGTGATCCGACACCGCTGGTGTCCAAGGGCTACACCGTGGTCGCCGCCCCGGAAGCCGTGCTGTACGTGAGTGCCGGCCTGGGGCAGAGGCTCGGCCAGTACGGCTACGTGGACATCCGCGACGTGTACGAGGACTACGCCTTCCCCACGCCGGAGCAGGGGGGCGGGCGCGTCCTCGGCTACAAGGTGGCCCGCTGGGGCGACCGGGCCGAGGCGCGGGGCACCGCCTTCCTCGACCACTTCGCGCGCCGGCCCCTGCAGGTGATGGCCGAACGCACCTGGGGGTCGCCGCGGTCCTCCTCCGTGGAGGCGTTCCTCGCGCGGGTGGACGCCGTCGGCGGTCCGCCCGGCTCCCCCGCAGGCCATCTCACCGCCCTGCCCAAGGCGGGCATGACCGCCACCGCCGACAGCCAGGAAACGGCCGGGGAGAACGGGCGCGCCCCGCACGTCGTCGACGACGACCCCCACACCGCCTGGCACACCGCCTACACGCCCGCCACGACACCGCTGCCGCACCACCTCACCCTCGACCTGGGCGGACAACGGCGGCTCGCCGGGTTCCGCTACCTGCCCCGGCAGGACGCCGCGGCCAACGGCCGTGTCGGTGACTGGACCTTCGCCGTCAGTTCCGACGGCTCCTCCTGGCGCACGGTCGCCCGGGGCGCGTTCGCCGACGACCAGGTGGAGAAGGAGGTCGTCTTCCCGGAGACCGCCGCGCGTCACGTCCGGCTCACCGCCACCTCCGCCGCGAACGGCCTCACCCACGCGGGCGCCGCCGAGCTCACCCTGCTGCGGCCCGCTTCCGCGGTCGAGCCGGGCAGTACGTTCCAGATGCTCAACGCCGGGTCCGGCAAGGCCGTCGACGTTCCCGCCTCGAGCACGGCACCCGGTACGCGGCTGGAGACCTGGGCGCCGCACGGCGGGGGCAACCAGCGCTTCACCGCGGAGGTCCGTCCCGACGGCAGCCACACGATCAGGAACACGAGGAACGGGCTGTGCCTCGATCTGCGCGCAGGGGCGTCCGCCGCGGGCACCGAGGTCATCCAGTGGACCTGTACCGGCGGCGACAACCAGCGCTGGTCCGTCACCGCCGCGGCGGACGGCGGCTTCACCGTGAAGTCGGGGAAGAGCGGGCTGGTCCTCACCGCGGTCGGCACGGCCGACGGCACACCGCTCACCCAGCAGGCGGACACCGGCGCGGCCGACCGGCGCTGGTCGTTCGGCTGACCCCACGGCACCACGGCGTCGCACGGGGCCGCGGCGGTCCTCCCGGGGGAGGGCCGCCGCGGCCCCGGCGTGCGGGAACCGTCCGCCACCTGTCCGGTGGTCCGGCCGGTTCCCGGGGGCGGTGCGTCAGTGGAGCTCGGTGCGGTCCCCGCGGGCGGGGGCGGACGTCCGCGACCCGTCCGGTGCGGTGCCGGACACCGTCAGTTCCGGTGCGAAGCCCTGGTCGAGGTCGGCCCGGGTGACGGTCCGCGTGCCGCCCTTGCAGACGTACTCGGCGCCGGGTGCGAGCGTGGCGCGTGCGCACGCCGCCAGGTTGCCCAGGTTTCCGCCCAGTTCCACCTGGGTCAGGGTGGTGTTCCCGGGGTTGGACACGCGGATCCAGTAGACCATCGTGTCACCGAGCGGGCCGGCCTCCCCCGCCGCCTGCAGGTGGTCCAGGACGGGCAGGGCGGAGATCCGGGGCGCCGCGGGGGCGCCGGCCGCCGGTGTGACGGTTGCGGTCCCGGTGCCGTAGGAGTGGGCGTCGCGGACCGAGTAGACGCCCTTGACCTGCTGCGTTCCGGTGGCGGTCGGGGGCACGTCGACCGGCACCCTCACGGTGGCGCCCTGGCCCGGGTTCAGGGCCGGTACGGCCACGGAGGTGCTGTTCCACCCCGCGGGCAGGTCGAGGTCCACGCTGCCGGCGGGCAGGGGGCGGTCGTTCTGGTTGACCACCCGGACGTCGAACGAGGCCCGCTCGCCCGCCCTCACCTGCGTCGGCGCGGTGACCGTGACCGGGGCGCAGACACCGCCGAGCCACTTCAGGTCGAAGGAGGAGTAGGACATGTGCTGGTAGCCCTCACGCTCCCAGAGCATGCCGACCCGGGGGTTGGATCCCGTGCCGTCCGACAGCGGGGTGAGCGTGGAGTACGCGGACGCGCCCGTGTTGACGACCTTGCGGACGGGCCAGGTCCTCCCGTCGTCGCAGGACATCTTCACGGTGAGGTTGCGCCGGATGCCGGTGTCCTCGGTGTTGCTGAACAGCAGCCACTTCGCGCGGGGGTGGTCGGCCGGGACGTCCGGTGCGAAGCGCGTGATCGATCCGTTGTTCGCCGGGTCGGGGAGCGCGGTGTCCCGCTGGAAGGGGGTGTAGGTGACGCCGCCGTCGGAGGAGTGGGCGATCGTGCGGTAGGGCGCGGAGCGGTTGTTGAGCAGGATGCGGCCGTCGGAGAGTTCGACGGTCTTGTTCTCGTCCCCGCCGCCGGCCGTCGGCGTGCCGGCCTTCCAGGTCGCGCCGTGGTCGTCGCTGTACACGCTCACCACGCGGTTCGCGCCGTCCGCGCGGACCGCGTACTGCTGGATCAGCCGTCCCTTGTGGGGGCCCTGCCGCAGTTGGATGCCCTCGCCGGAGGCGGCGAACATGCCGGCCCAGGCCGGGTTCTTGACCTCGGCGGTGATCCGCTCGTGCTTCCAGGTCAGGCCGTCGTCGTCGGAGTAGCTGTAGTCGGCCTGCTGGATGTCGGGATCGCTCTCGTCGTTGCCCGTCTCCGAGCCCGCGAAGCCCCGGTTGACGGTGGACGAGTAGAAGACGAAGATCCGGCCCGTTTCGCGGTCGACGAGGAGGCTGGGGTCGCCGTTGCCGTGGGGCGCCGGCTCGCTGCGGACGGTCTGCTGCGTCTGCCAGGTGGCGCCGCCGTCCGTGCT
>NZ_LIRG01000432.1 GCF_001419695.1 Streptomyces prasinopilosus | reverse complement strand
CCCGTGGGTCAGCCCGCGACCCGTGGGTCAGCCCGCGACGACCGCCTCGGCCGCCGCGGTCCCGCACACGCGGGCCGCGCCGTGCGTGGCGACGTGCGGCGCGCCGCGCGGCGCGGACTGCGGCACGCCCATCTCCACGACCACGGTGTCCGGCCCGGCCGCGAGCAGGAGGTCCAGGGCGGTACGCATCCACGGGTGCCGGTGCTCGTCGCGGACCACGGCGACCACACGCCGGCCGGCCGCGGCCTCCAGGGCCCGCGCACCGGCGTCCGGGCCGCTGAAGGAGCCGGTGGTGGTGCCGGGCAGCAGCCGCTCCAGCTCCGCGCCGACGCCCCAGGGGGTCTCGTCGCCGACGGCGATGTTGGCCTCGGGGCTGAAGGTGGCCACGTACACCGGGGCGGTGACCGGCGCGGCGGGCCCGGTGCGGGTGACGGTCACCGCGCGGCGGGCCGCCGCGAGGCCGATCCGCGGATCCGGTGCGACCGCCGGTGCCCGGGACCGCCCCGCCGGTGCGGCCCAGCGGGCCAACGCGCGGACCCGTTCCGCCGCGTCGGCCAGGCGCTCCTCGGGCAGCTCGCCCGAGCGGACGGCCCCGACCAGGGCGTCGCACAGCCGCCGTACGGTCTCCTCCCCGGCCAGACCGCCGCCCACGCAGATCGCGTCGGCGCCGGCCGCGAGGGCCAGCACGCTGCCGTGTTCGATGCCGTAGCTGCCGGCGATGGCCCGCATCTCCATGCCGTCGGTGACGATCAGGCCGTCGTAGCCCAGTTCGCCGCGCAGCAGCTCGGTCAGGATCCGCCGGGACAGCGTCGCCGGACGGTCCGGGTCCAGCGCGGGGACCAGGATGTGCGCGCTCATCACGGCGCGCGAGCCGGTCGCGACGGCCGCGCGGAACGGTGCCAGTTCGCGTGCGGTCAGCACGGCGGCGTCCGCGTCGATGCGGGGCAGGGCGAGGTGGGAGTCGACGGCCGTGTCCCCGTGCCCCGGGAAGTGCTTGGTGCACGCCGCCACGCCCGCCGACTGCAGGCCGGCGACGTAGGCGGCGGTGTGCCGGGCGACCAGGCCGGGGTCGGCGCCGAAGGAGCGCACGCCGATGACCGGGTTGGCCGGGTCGGAGTTCACGTCGGCGGAGGGGGCCCAGTTGAGGTTCACCCCGCAGTCCGCGAGCCGGCGGCCCAGCTCCGCGGCCACCGCCCTGGTCAGGTCGGTGTCGTCCACCGTGCCCAGGGCGTGGTTTCCGGGGAAGGAGGAGCCGGTGCGCACCTCCAGGCGGGTGACGTCCCCGCCCTCCTCGTCGACCGCGACCAGCACGTCCGGGCGTTCGGCGCGCAGTTGCCCGGTCAGGGCCGCCAGTTGCCCGGGCGAGGCGACGTTGCGCCCGAAGAGGCCGACGGAGGCGAGGCCCTCGCCGAGGCGGCGCAGCACCCAGTCGGGCGCGGTGGTGCCGGTGAAGCCGGGCTGGAGCACGGTCAGGGCGTCGCGGGTGAGGGTGTCGGTGCCGGTGGTGGAGGTCGTCATCGGGTGGCGTTATCCCTTCACTGCGCCCGCGGTCAGGCCGCTGACGGCCTTGCGCTGCAAGTAGACGAAGAGGACCAGGATCGGAATGGCGAAGAGCGACGAGGCGGCCATGGTCGCGCCCCAGTCGTTGCCGAACTGGCTCTGGAAGCTGGACAGCCACAGGGGCAGCGTCTGCGCCTCGGCGTCCTTGTTGAGCACCAGGACGAGGGCGAACTCGTTCCAGGCGGTGATGAAGCCGAACAGCGAGGTGGCCATCAGGCCCGGGGCGAGCAGCGGCAGGATGATCCGGCGGAACGCCTGGGCGCGGGTGCAGCCGTCGACCATCGCCGACTCCTCCAGCTCCTTGGGCACGGCGGCGACGAAGCCGCGCAGCGTCAGGATGGTGAAGGGCAGGATCATCATCATGTAGAAGAGCGTCAACGGTACGAGGCTGTTCAGCATGGACGCGTCCCGCACGATCATGTACATCGCGATGATCATGACTTCCCAGGGCGCCATCTGGGCCAGCATGAATCCGATGATGAAGCCGCGCCGCCCCTTGAAGCGCATGCGCGCCAGGGCGAAGGAACCGGCCAGCGCGATCACCAGCGAGAAGACCACGGCCAGGACGGTGACCGTCAGCGAGTTGGTGACGTAGGTCCAGAAGTGGTCGACATCGGTCGCAGTCTTGAAGTGTTCGAAGGTGATGTCGGTCGGGAACCAGACCGGGTCCTCCGAGAGGATGTCGCCGGTCGGCTTGAGGGCCGTGTTGAACATCCAGTACACGGGGAAGACGAAGCCGATGAACAGGACGACGGCCGTGGCATTGGGCCACAGGCGGCCGAAGAGCGAGCGCTTCACAGCTCGTCCTCCTCTTGCTTGAGCACGATCCGCAGGTAGTAGGCGGTCAGGCCGAGCAGGATCGCGATGGTCAGGACGGCGATCGCCGCACCCATGCCGTAATGCTGGTTGCCGACACCCTCGACGTAGGCGTAGACGGGCAGGATCTCGGTGAGCCGGTCGGGGCCGCCCTGGTTGATGAGGTAGACCTGCACGAACGCCTTGAAGACCCAGATGATCTCCAGGAACGTGGTGGCGTAGAGGAACGGCCGCAGGAACGGCAGGGTGACCGTGGTGAAGCTGCGCCAGGCGCCGGCGCCATCGAGGGACGCGGCCTCGTAGAGCTCCTTCGGGATCGTGGTGGTCGCGGCGTAGAGGTTGATCGCGACGAACGGGATGGACATCCACACGATCAGTACGGTGATGACGAAGAACGTCGACATCTGGCTGCTGGTCCAGCTGTAGTCGGCCATGGAGTGCCAGCCGAGTTTGTCCAGCACCCAGTTGACGACGCCGAAGCGCTGGGCGAACAGCCACTGGTAGACGGTGGTGGCGGCCACGATCGGCATGGCCCAGGCGAGCACCAGGCCCAGCAGCAGGGTGAACCGCATCTTCTTGCCGAGACGGGCGAGCAGCAGGCCGACCAGTGCGCCCAGCACCATGATCAGGACGACGTTGACCGCAGTGAAGAGGATCGAGCGGAGGGTGACCCGCCAGAAGTCCTCACTGGTGAGGGCCGTCCGGTAGTTGTCGACACCGTTCCATTCGGTGACGCGCTGGATCAGCTGTCCCATGTTGAGGTTCTGGAACGACAGCAGCACGTCCTTCAGCAGCGGCCAGCCGAGCAGCAGCACGGAGGCCACACAGGCGGGCAGCAGCAACAGGTACGGGGCGAGCGCGCCGACGCGCGACGCCGCTCTCGGTGCCGGCCCGCCGGACACCCCGTCGTCCGCCTTGCGGACGTCCGCCGGGCCGGAGGGCGGCCGTTCGGTCTGCACGGTCATGCTCGCGCTCTCTCTTCTCGACATACTCGACGCCGGGGCGGGGGCCGGCGAGTGGCCGGCCCCCGCCCGCTCCGTGCGCTCGCTGCGGCTACTGCTGCTGCGACAGACGCTTGTTGAACTCGCCCTCGACCTGCTGGGCGGCCTCGGCCGGGGACTTGCCGTTCAGGACGGCGGTCAGGTACGTCTTGATCGGGTTGGGGTCGTTCTCGACGGCGGCCCACTCGGGGATCAGCGGCGTGGTGCCGCCGACGGCGGCGGCCGGCGCGGCGGCCTCGGCGGGGGCGTTGCCCTTGAGGTTGCTCTGCAGCGACTCCTTGTTGGGGATGACGCCGTTGGCCTTGGCCAGTCCGCCCTCGAACTTGTCGGAGAGGGCGATCTTCAGGAACTCCTTGGCGAGCTCCTGCTTCTTGCTGCCCGCGGCGACGGCGAGGTTGGAGCCGCCGAGGAAGACGCCCTCGGGCTTGTCGGCCGTGGCGCCGGGGATGGTGAAGTAGCCGATGTCCTTCTCGATCTTCGGGTTGGCCTCGATCGCGATGCCGGCTTCCCAGCCCATGCCGATGAACGCGCCGACCTTGCCGTCGGCGAAGACCTCGCCCTGCTGCGGGGTGGCCTCGTCCTTGTCCTTGGGCGCCTTGGACAGCGCCTGGAATTTCTTGTACGTCTCCGCGGCGGCGGCGACCTTCGGGTCGTCGAGGTTGGAGACGTACGCGTCGCCGTCCTTCTTGACCAGTTCGCCGCCCTCGCCGATCACCAGGCCGACGAAGTGGTACCAGTTCTGGCCGGGCAGGTAGATCGGCTCGGCGTCGGTCTTGTCACCGATCGTCTTGAGCGCGGCGTAGAACTCGTCGCGGGTCCTGGGCGTGTCCTTGAGGCCGGCGTCCGCCCAGACCTTCTTGTTGTAGAGGACGACGCGGTTGGCGAAGTACCAGGGCGCCGCGTACTGCTTGCCCTCGAAGACGGACGACTCGTTGAGCGACTCGGTCCACTCTCCGCCGATCTCGGCCTTGAGGTCGGCGAGGTCGGCGAGACCGCCGGTCTTCGCGTAGGCCGGGGTCTGGGTGTTACCGATCTCGAAGACGTCCGGCGGGTTCTCCTCGGACAGCGACGTGGTCAGCTTCTGCTGGATGCCGTTCCACTGCTGGACCTCGAACTTGACCTTCGCCTTGGTCTTCTTCTCGAACTCGGCGGTGAGGTCCTTCTGCCACTGGTCCGGCGACGAGCCGTCCATCACCCACACGGTGAGCGTCTCGCCGGCGTAACCGTCCGCGCCCGCCTTCTTGTCGCCGTCACCACCGTCGCCGCCACACGCGGCGACGGAGAACAACATGCCCGCGACCCCGATCGCTGCTATCAGCTTGCGCTTCACGCGCCACCCCTCCTCAGGAATGCCTTCCACACCCACACCCTCGGCGGTGACCCTCGCAACGGCGCGGCACTCGGCGGGCTGGGGCCCGGCTCCCTCTCAATGGTTTAGACCAGCAAGGGGGAGCTTGGCCTAGACCTATGGCCCTGTCAAGGGTCGCGCGGCCAATCGGCCGCCCCGCTTCCGGCACCCCCTCCGGGCCTGCAACTCCCCCCAAACAGGGACGCGTCGAGAGTTGGACTAGACCAAAACGGGGTGTGCGGTTATAACGGGACCGCCGAGCGTGCGGCGCCGAACCCGGCCGCCCGCCGACGTGCACCGCGGCCGGCGCCCGCCGGCCGCGCCCGCCGGACCCCGCAGCCGGAAGGCAGGTCATGAGCACGGACCTCAGCAGCGCCCGGGCCGACACGAGGGCACCGGACCCCACCGACCGCGTCCCGAAGTACTACCGCGTCAAGCAGCGGTTGCTGGGCATGACCGAGGCGCGCCCGCCCGGCTCGGCGATGCCCGCCGAGCGCTTCCTCGCCCTCGAGTTCCGCACCTCGCGCACCACCGTCCGCAAGGCCCTCCAGGAGCTGGTGAGCGAGGGCCGGCTGGTCCGCATCCAGGGCAAGGGCACCTTCGTCGCCCGCCCGAAGATCTACCGGACCCTCCAGCTGACCTCCTATACCGAGGACATGCGCAACCAGGGCCTCGTCCCCGACTCCCGGGTCCTGACCATGGACTACCTGGCGGCCGGTGAGGAACTGGCGGCCCTGCTCGAGGTGAAGCGGGGCGAGAGGGTGCTGCGCGTGGAGCGGCTGCGGCTGGCCGGGGGCGAGCCCATGGCGATCGAGGCGACCCACCTGTCCGCGCGCCGCTTCCCCGGCCTGCGCCGGAAACTGGCCCGCCGCACCTCGCTCTACACGACGCTCACCGAGGTGTACGGGGTGCGGCTGGCGGAGGCCGACGAGACCATCGAGACCTCGCCCGCCACGCCGCGGGAGGCCGGGCTGCTGCACACCGACGTGGGCCTGCCGATGCTGCGGCTGTCCCGCCACTCGCGGGACGGGACGGGGACGCCGGTCGAGTGGGTCCGCGCGGTCTACCGCGGCTCGCGGTACCGGTTCACGGCGACGCTGACGCCGCCCGGCCCCTGATCCCGGGGGCGTCGCCGGGACGTCCCCGCCGCGCCGCCCGGGCGGGGCCCGGGCGGCCGGGTCCGTGCGGCACGGTGGTCAGGACCGTGCCGCACGGACGACTGGGGTGCCGCTCAGGGCTTTCGGGGTGTGCCGGTCGCCGTGGTGATGCGGGTGATCGCGTCGAGCGTCAGGGCCCGGTCGTGGGGTTTCCGGGACAGGGCGCGGTGGAGGGTCAGCCCCTCGATGAGGGCGTCGAGCTGGCGGGCGGTGTCCGGGTCGAAGTGCTTCTCGAGGTGGATCCGGCTGCGGCGCATCCACTCGTGGGTGAGTTCCCGGTAGGCGGGCCGGCGGGCGGCGAGGGCGTACAGCTCCTGGGTGAGCACGAGGTCGCGCCGGCTGCCCTCGGACAGGGCGTGGACGAGGTCGGCCACGGCCTCGACGGCCTCCTCCCGGTCGGCCGGCGCCGCGAGATACGCGTCGAAGACCGCGACCGCGTCGCCGGTGAACTCGCCGAACGCCTCCCTGAGCAGCTCGTCCATCCCGTCGAAGTGGTACGTCATCGACCCCAGCGGCACCCCGGCGCGCCGGGCGATCTTGCGGTGCGAGACCGCCGCGAGGCCCTCCTCGGCGATGAGGTCGAGGGTGGCGGCGATGATGCGTTCGCGCCGTCGCGGGTCGGTGTGTCCGGTGGCCACGGGAGCCTCAGATGGCGCGGACCGGGCGGGCGGGGTTGCCGACGGCGATCACGTTCGCCGGCACGTCCCTGGTGACGACCGCCCCGGCGCCGATCACCGAGTTGTCCCCGATGGTCACCCCGGGCAGGACGACGGCACCGCCGCCGATCCAGACGTTGTCGCCGATGGTGATCGGCCGCGCGGCCTCCAGCTTGTCGCGCCGGGGCTGCGGCTCCACGGGGTGCGTGGGGGTGAGGAGCTGGACGTTCGGGCCGATCTGGCAGTCCTCGCCGATGACGATGGCCGCGACGTCCAGCGCGGTCAGGTTGTAGTTGACGAAGGTGCGCGCCCCGATGGTGATGTTGCTGCCGTAGTCGACGTACAGGGGCGGGCGCACGTGCGCCCCCTCGCCCACGGCGCCGAGCAGTTCGGCGAGGACCGACTGCGCCGCGGCGGCGTCCTCGACGAAGGCGGCCTGGAAGCGGGCGGTCAGGCGTACGGCCGCCTGCTGCCGGCGGGCGATCTCGGGATCGTCGGCGATGTAGAGGTCGCCCGCCCGCATCCGTTCCAGGTTCGTCCGGGGGTCCTGCGCGAAGTGATCCGTCGCCATGGAACCGACGGTACACCCTGGAGCGTACGAACGTACACTCGATGTGTCCGAACGGTACCGCGGCGCTCTTCTACCCTTCGCTGCTTGCCGGTTGGGGCTTCCGGGCTCCCAGCACCCCGGCGAGCACGACCACGAGGACGCCCGCGAGGGGCACCACCAGCAGGCCGAGGCGCAGACCGGCCTCGTCGGCGACGAGTCCGACGACCGGCGGGGAGAGCAGGAAGCCGAGCCGCATCAGCCAGGAGACGATCGTCAGTCCCGATCCGGCCTTGAGTCCGGGCAGTTCGTCGGCCTCGTGCATCGCCGCCGGCACCAGGGTCGCCACGCCGAACCCGGCCGCGGCGAAGCCGAGGATCGTGCCGGGGACCGTGGGCACGGCCAGCGCCAGGCCCATGCCGGCCGCGGCGACGAGGCCGCCGGCGCGAGCCACCGCGCGCTGGCCGAACCGGTCGACGAGCCGGTCGCCGAGGATCCGGCCGACGAACTGGGCCCCGACCAGGGCGATGAAGCCGGAGGCCGCCAGGGCAGCCGACGCGTTCAGCGAGTCGGAGAGGTAGAGCGTGGCCCAGGAGTTGCCCGCGTCCTCGACGAGCGTGCCGGCGGTGGCGATGAGGACGAGTGCGGCCAGCACGTACCGCGTCCGCGAGGTCATGACCGGACGCCCGCCTCCGGCACTCCCCTCCCTCCGCGGCTCCGTCTCCGTCTCCTCGGCCGGCTCGGTGTCGGGTCCCGGCAGGCAGAACCGCAGGGCGACGCAGGCGGCGGTCCCGAAGAGCACGCCCGAGATCAGCAGGTGCGCGCCGAGCGGGAGGCCGAGCGCGATCGCGCCGGCGGCCATGGCTCCGCCGGTGACGGCGCCGATGGACCAGATGGCGTGGAAGGAGTTGATGATGGAACGCCCGTAGCGGCGCTGCACCCGCAGTCCGTGGGCGTTCTGCGCGACGTCGGTGAACGCGTCCATGGCGCCGGCCAGGAACAGGGCCGCCGCGAACAGCACCACCGAGGGCGACAGACCGGCGAGGAGGATCCCGGCCGCGGTCAGCAGGGTGCTGGCCACCGCCGCCCGCGCCGAGCCCAGCCGGCGGACGAGGACCCCCGCTCCGAGCCCGGCCACGACGGCCCCCGCCGGGAACGCCGCGACGGCCAGCCCGTAGGCGGCGTTGCCGATGCCGAGTTCCGCCTTGATCTGCGGATAGCGCGGCAGCAGGTTGGCGAACAGGGCGCCGTTGGTGAAGAAGAGCACGGCCACGGCCGCGCGGGCCCGCCGCTCGGCCAGGCCCGGCCGGCCCAGTACGTCAATGGTCATACGCGGGACCCTATCCGCAGAGCGTACGAACGTACACTCCCCTTTTTCCGGCGGTACCGCCGGTGTCCGGCCCCGGGTCCCTGGCGGGGACCCGGGGCCGGACGCGTGACGGTCCTTCGGCGTCAGCCGCTGTAGGTCTCGAACTCGGCGACCTTCGGGGTGCCGTTCGAGCCGGTGATCTCGAAGGTGATCTTCTTCAGCGAGGTCTTCGGGAAGGAGATGGCGCCCGCTCCGCTGCCGGAGGCCAGGACGGCTCCGGTGTCGTGGTTGAGGACCCTCCAGCCGCGGATGGCCCCCTCGGAGCCGGCCGCCTCCCGGATGTGGGCCTTCGACACCGAGGTGGCGGAGGACCACTTGACCGAGACGGAGCCGGTCGAGCCGTTCGGCGACCAGTAGCTGCCCGTGTTGCCGTCGATCACGTTGCCGTAGCTCGTGCCGCCGGCCTTGCTGGAGCCGTCGGCGCCGGCGCCGAGGCTGAGGTTGGTCCCGGTGGGGGGATCGGTCGGGTCGGTGGGGTCGGTCGGGTCGGTGGGGTCGGTCGGGCCCGGGTTCTGCGGGGTGCAGTTGCCGTTCGAGACCTGGTTGCCCTTGTTGGCGCCGGCCGTCCGGTTCACCACGTCCGGCACGCAGTTCGCGTTGTCGAGGCTGTAGGAGTAGGGGATGCCCACCGAGGTGGTGGACGTCGGGTTGGGTCCGGCGGGCTGGTTGTCCCCGCTGCGGGCGGACCAGGTCACGTTGTCGAAGACGTTGCCGCCGACCTGCCAGTAGCCGGCCTCGCTGGTGTAGAAGGTGCCGAGGACGTCCTTGGAGTCCTCGAAGTAATTGTTGTCCACCTTCGCGCGCGCCCCGGCCCGGGAGTTGATGCCGGACTCGTGCAGGTCCACGTAGTGGTTGTTGTAGATGTGCGCGATGCCGCCGCGCAGCAGCGGGGCGCGGGAGTCGATGTTCTCGTACTTGTTGTGGTGGAAGGTGACGTAGCCGTTGGAGCGGTCGCTCTCGCTGGAGCCGATGAGGCCGCCGCGGCCGGAGTTGCGCAGGATGCTGTACGACAGGGTCACGTACTGGGTGTTGTCCTTCATGTCGAAGAGGCCGTCGTAGCCCTCCGACTCACCGCCGGACGCCTCGAGCGTGGCGTGGTCCACCCAGACGTTGCGGACGCCGCTCTCCATGCCGATGG
Organism: Streptomyces prasinopilosus; assembly: GCF_001419695.1. Lineage (GTDB taxonomy): Bacteria > Actinomycetota > Actinomycetes > Streptomycetales > Streptomycetaceae > Streptomyces > Streptomyces prasinopilosus. Next base: position 4,879 of record NZ_LIRG01000432.1, on the reverse strand, counting down.
CGTCGCCGCCGTTGGAGGTGGGCGAGCCGGACTTCTTGACGTTCCGGACGGTCACGTTCTGGATGATGATGTTGCTGGACTCCCGGATGTGGATGCCCAGTTGGTCGAAGACGGCACCGCTGCCGACCCCGACGATCGTGACGTTGCTGATCTGCTTGAGCTCGATCACGCCGGCCGCGGTGTTGCAGCTGCTGCCGGACACCTTGGTGGTGTTGCCGTGGTTGATGGTGCCCTGGACCTCGATGATGATCGGGGTGCTGCTGCTGGCCCGGTTGCACAGGGCCGCGTGGATCGCGGTGCCCGTGGTGGCGCGCACGGTCTGCCCGCCGGCGCCCCCGGTGGTCCCGCCGTTCTGGGTGGCGTAGCCGGTGGCGCTGCCGGTCACGGCCGCCGACGCCGTGGTCGTCGACACCGCCAGTCCGGTCGCGGCCGCGAGGGCCGCGGTGGCCAGCGTGGCGCCGAGGCGCACTGCTGCTGATTTCTTCATCCGTGTCTCTCCCTGTTCGTCTGCACGTGCCGGGGACGGGTGGCGGGGGTCGGGGCAGCCGCGACGGCCGCCATTAATGGCATGGGCATGTCATGCAAGGCGCGGTCGGATCCGACGGACGTCCCTTCTGGCGGATGCGGCCGCGTTCGACCGTGCTCGGCCGCTCGCTGCGTACGCGGCCGTACCGTGATCACACCCTGCGGGCGCTTCGACCCTGCTCCGCTCCGCCGCGGGCGCCGTGAGCGGGTACCTGCGTTACGGGGTGCCGCTTCCTCTCCCGGCCGACGTGCCGGCCGACGCCGGCCCCGGGGTCACCGCGGCCGTGCTCCCGTGCCGGACCCGTGGCGGCTCCTGCGTGAAGCCACCTGTCGACGCGGCGGCTCCACTGCACCGGATCCGGACCGACAACCGGGGGAAAGCGCTTTCTCACCGCGAGAATAGGCCGGTCTCCGCCGGCCTGACAAGGCTCCGGACACCATGCGTGCGCTCTTTCGTATCTCATACACCAACGTCCGTTCACGCCCGCGCCGCGGCCGGGAGGGGGAGGTCCGGCCCCGGGATCGGGCTCCTCGCTCCCCGCGGTACGCGCGGTGCGGGCCGGCCGGTGCGAGGTCGCCGAGCCGGTCCGGCCCCCGTCCGGGATCCCCGGTGAAGCCGGAGCGGGCGAAGAGCGGAGGCATGACGCGGAACGCACATGCGGGCCTTCCGCACCGCGACTCCCGCTGATGCCGGGCGAAAGGGGTCCCTCAGCTCGCACCTGCGGCCTTATCATCAGCTCATGCGTTTCCGTCGCCCCGGCCCGTGAGCAAGCAGTGAGCAGAGGGAGAAGCACCGTGACGACCCGCCCCGCACCCCGCCGGACCCGGCTGCCCCGGTGGGCCGGTGCCGGTGCCGCCGTGCTGCTGGTCCTGGGGGCCGCGACGGCCTGCTCGTCGTCCGCGGACGGGGACGAGGCCGGAGCCGCCGGTTCCGGCTCCGCCCCGGGCGAGCCGTCCGGCACGGTGACCGTGTTCGCGGCGGCCTCCCTCACCGAGAGCTTCACGACGCTGGGCGAGCGGTTCGAGGAGGCACACCCCGGCACCGAGGTCACGTTCAGCTTCGGCGGCAGCGACAGTCTCGCCGCCGGTATCACCGGCGGTGCCCCCGCCGACGTCTTCGCCTCCGCCAGCCCCGGGACGATGAAGATCGTCACGGACGCGGGGGACGCCGCCGGCGCCCCGGCCGCCTTCGCCCGCAACCGGCTGGAGATCGCCACCCCGCCGGGCAACCCGGAGGACATCTCCTCCCTGAAGGACCTGACCGGCCCGGACCTGAAGGTCGTCCTGTGCGACGAGAAGGTGCCGTGCGGTGCCGCCGCGCGGACGGCCCTGGACGCCGCCGGCCTGGAGCTCACCCCCGTGTCGTACGAGCAGGACGTCAGGAGCGCGCTGACGAAGGTGCGGCTGAAGGAGGCCGACGCCGCCCTCGTGTACAGGACGGACGTGCGCGCGGCGGGTGACAAGGTGGAGGGCGTGGACTTCCCCGAGGCCGCCGAGGCCGTCAACGACTACCCGATCACCCTGCTCGAGAACGCCCCGAACGCCGTGGCGGCCGAGGCGTTCATCGCGTACGTGCGGTCCGGCGAGGGGCAGCGGGTGCTGGCGGACGCCGGGTTCCTGACGCCGTGATCCCGGCGGACACCTCCGGCGCCCGCCGCGGGGACACCCGTGGGGGGGCCGGTGCGCGGCGTCGCCGTCCGGGGACGGGCGGCGGGCAGGGGGTGCCGCTGCTCCTGCTGCTCCCCGCCCTGGTCGCGCTGGCGTTCCTGCTGGTGCCGCTGGTCGCGCTGCTGGTCCGGGCCCCGTGGCGGGGCATGCCCGAGCAGCTGACCAGCCCCGCCGTGTGGCAGGCCCTGCGGCTCTCCCTGGTGTGCGCCACCGCGGCGACGGCGGTGAGCCTGGTCCTCGGCGTACCGCTGGCCTGGCTGCTGGCCCGTACGGAGTTCCCCGGCCGGGGCCTGGTCCGGGCGCTGGTGACGCTCCCCCTGGTCCTGCCGCCGGTGGTGGGCGGCGTCGCCCTGCTCATGGCGCTGGGCCGCAACGGCGTCGTCGGGCAGTGGCTGGACGCCTGGTTCGGCGTCAGTCTGCCGTTCACGACGGCGGGGGTCGTGGTCGCGGAGACGTTCGTGGCGATGCCGTTCCTGGTCATCAGCGTCGAGGGCACCCTGCGTGCCGCCGACCGCCGCTACGAGGAGGCCGCGGCCACGCTGGGCGCGTCGCGCTTCACCGCGTTCCGCCGGGTCACCCTGCCGCTGATCATGCCGGGCGTCGCGGCGGGCTCGGTGCTGGCCTGGGCGCGGGCACTGGGCGAGTTCGGGGCGACGATCACCTTCGCCGGCAACTTTCCCGACCGGACCCAGACCATGCCCCTCGCCGTCTACCTCGCCCTGCAGAGCGACCCGGAGGCCGCCATCGCGCTCAGCGTGGTCCTGCTCGCCGTCTCGATCGCGGTGCTGGCCGGCCTGCGCGACCGCTGGATGACCGCGTCATGACCCGCACCGGCACAACCGGGCACGACCGCGCCGGCGGCGGCACCGGCGCCTCCGCGTCCGGGGGTCTCGACGCCCACCTGGTCGTCGACCGCGGCACCTTCCGCCTGGACCTCGCGCTCACCGCCGCACCGGGCGAGGTCGTCGCCCTGCTCGGCCCGAACGGCGCCGGCAAGAGCACGGCACTGCGCGCCCTGGCCGGCCTCGCGCCCCTCACCGGCGGCCACCTCCACCTGGACGGGACGGAGCTGACCCACAGGCCGCCCGAGTCCCGCCCGGTGGGCGTCGTCTTCCAGGACTACCTCCTCTTCCCGCACCTCACCGCCCTGGACAACGTGGCCTTCGGCCCCCGCTGCCGGGGCGCCACGAAGGCCCGGGCCCGGGCGGCGGCCGCCGCGTGGCTGGACCGCATGGGTCTGGCGGAGCACGCCGGTGCCAAGCCCCGCCGCCTCTCCGGGGGCCAGGCCCAGCGCGTGGCTCTCGCCCGCGCCCTGGCCACCGATCCCCGGCTGCTCCTCCTCGACGAGCCCCTCGCCGCCCTGGACGCCCGCACCCGCCTGGACGTACGCGCCCAGCTCCGGCGCCATCTGGCCGTCTTCGAGGCCGTCGCCGTCCTGGTGACGCACGATCCGCTCGACGCGATGGTGCTGGCCGACCGCCTGGTGGTCGTGGAGCACGGCAGGGTGGTCCAGGAGGGAACGCCCCGGGACGTCGCCCGTCACCCGCGCACCGACTACATCGCCCGGCTCGTCGGCCTGAACCTCCGCACCGGCCGGGCCGAGGGCCGCACCGTACGGCTGGACGACGGTCCGACGGTCACCACCACCGAGGATCTGACCGGTCGGGTCTTCGTCGCGTTCCCGCCCGACGCCGTGACCCTCCACGGCAGCCGCCCCACCGGCTCCGGCGCCCGCAACCTCTGGCACTGCCGGGTCGCCGGGATGGAGACCCACGGCGACCGGATCCGCGTGGACCTCACCGGCGAACTCCCCCTGGCCGCCGACCTCACCACGGTCGCCGCCGCCGAACTCGGCCTCCACCCGGGCACGGAGGTCTGGGCCTCCCTCGAGGCGGCCCGGGCCCACGCCTATCCGGCCTGACGGCGGGTCCGGTCGCCTCCGGAATCACACGGCGCCGCAGGGGGGCTCCCGCCCCGGGACCCCCGTCGGCGACGACGTCCCCGCCATGCCGTCGAGGCGGGTGGGCACGTCGAGGGCCCGGCGCACAGACCCCGTCGACGCGTCCCGCGGATGTCCGGGGCGGGCTCCTCCGGGGCGGGTTCAGGCGTCCGCCCCGGAGGGGGTGACGCGCAGGGGGCAGACCACCGGGCGCCGACGCCGAGGCCCACGACGAGGAAGCGGTAGCCCCCGCGTCCGGCTCCGCCGCTGGGGGCGAGGGTGAGGGCGGCGGCGGTGGCGGTTCCGGTCAGGGCGGCGCCGCTGGGCAGGAGGCCGGTGGTGAGTCCGGTGACGGAGGCGACGGCGAAGGCGGCGGCGCCGTCGTCGAGGCCGACGGTGTCGGGGGTGGCCAGCCGGTTCTGGGCGAGGGTCTGCATCAGGCAGCCGGCCGCGCCGAGAGCGGCGCCGACGGCGAGGCCGGCCTGGAGGCGGGGCAGCCGCGGGCGTTCGACGACGAGCAGGTCGCGGGGGCTGCCGTCGCCGAACAGGGCGCGCAGCGCGTCCAGCGGGTGGACGAAGATCTCACCGACGGCGAGGTGCACCGCGCTCGCGGCGGTCAGCACGGCCAGGACGGCGGCGGTGCCCAGCAGCGGCTTGCGCGGTATCAGGACGGCGTAGGGGCCGGCAGCCAGGCGCCAGGTCCCGGGGACGGTGAGCGGCGGGCGGGTGCCGGCCCCTACGCCGTCC
>NZ_LIRG01000431.1 GCF_001419695.1 Streptomyces prasinopilosus | reverse complement strand
CGGGCTGCGGCAAGACGACCACCCTGCGCATGATCAACCGCATGGTCGAACCCACCGAGGGAACGATCCTGCTCGACGGTGCGGACATCCAGCGGCAACCGGTCACCACCCTGCGCCGCTCCATGGGATACGTCATCCAGAACGCCGGACTGTTCCAGCACCGCACCGTCGTCGACAACATCGCCACCGTGCCCCGCATGCTCGGCTGGGGCAAGCGGCGGGCCCGGGACCGGGCGGCGGAGCTGATGGAGCGGGTGGGCCTCGACACCTCCCTGGCCAAGCGGTACCCGTACCAGCTCTCCGGCGGCCAGCAGCAGCGCGTCGGAGTGGCGCGGGCGCTCGCCGCGGACCCGCCGGTGCTGCTGATGGACGAGCCGTTCTCGGCCGTCGACCCGGTGGTGCGCAAGGGCCTCCAGGACGAACTCCTGCGGATCCAGGAGGAGCTGGGCAAGACCATCGTCTTCGTCACCCACGACATCGACGAGGCGGTCACACTCGGCACGATGGTCGCCGTCCTGCGCGAGGGCGGCCGGCTCGCCCAGTACGCGCCGCCCGCCGAACTGCTCTCCCGCCCCGCGGACGCGTTCGTCGAGGACTTCCTCGGCGCCGACCGGGGCATCCGGGGGCTCTCCTTCCTCACCACCACCGCGCTGGAGCTGACCACCGACCCCGTGATCCCGCCGGACGCCACCGCGGAGCGGATCGGCACGGCCGGCGCCGCCCACCTCCTGGTGACCGACGCCGAGGGACGCCCCCTCGGCTGGTCCGAGCCGCACCGGCTGACCGCCGGGGACATCCGGCCCGACCGGCTCCTGCCGTACGGGCGGCCGTTCGTGCCCGGCGTGGACTCGCTGCGGGTCGCGCTCGACTGCGCCGTGCTCTCCCCGACCGGCTGGGCCGTCGCCGTGGACGACGCGGGCCGGGTGCGGGGAGTCGTCTCCCAGCAGACCATCGGCGACGCCGTCCGCGCCGCGCACCGGGGCGACCGCGCCGGCGCCGGGGAGGCCGCCGGATGAGCGGCTTCTTCGACATCCCCAGCGACCTCCAGCACAGCTGGGCCGGCCTGATCGGACTGCACCTGAGGGTGGCGCTGGTCCCGGTCGCGGCCGGGCTGCTGCTCGCGCTGCCCGTCGCCCAGCTGTGCGGCCGCTTCCGCCGGCTGTACCCGCCGGTGCTCGGCCTGACGACCGTGCTGTACGCCGTCCCGTCACTGGCGTTCTTCGTCGTCCTCATCGACTACACCGGCCAGACCGAACTCACCGTGATGATCCCGCTGGCCCTGTACAGCCTGGTGGTGCTGATCCCGGCGATCGTCGACGGGGTGCGCTCGGTGCCGGACGAGACCCTGGCCGCCGCCACCGCCATGGGCCTCGGCCCCGTACGGCGCTACACCCGGGTGCAGTTGCCGATCGCCGCGCCCGCCGTCATCGCCGGCCTGCGGGTCGCCACCGCCTCCAGCATCTCCCTGGTCAGCGTCGGCGCCCTGATCGGCAACCAGGGCGCCCTCGGCAACCTGCTCGCGGCCGCGCAGAAGTACGACCGGCCCGAGCTCGCGGTCAACGCGGTGGTCACCATGGCCGTACTGGCGATCCTGTGCGACGCCCTGCTGGTCCTGCTGCGGGTCCTGCTCACGCCCTGGCTGCCCCGCGGCGCACGGACCCGGACCAGGTCCGCCGCACGGCCGGGGAAGCTCGAGGAAGCCGAGGCCGGGGCCCTGTGAACATCCTCGACTTCGCTCGGGCGTTCTTCGGTGACAGCGCCAACTGGCAGGGCTACGACGGCATTCCGCAGCGCTTCCTCGAACACCTCCAGTACTCGCTGCTGGCGCTCGCCGTCGCCGCCGCGATCGGACTGCCCGTCGGCCTGCTGACCGGGCACACCGGCCGCGGCGGGAACGCGCTCGCCTTCCTCGCCAACGCCGCCCGCGCCCTGCCCAGTTTCGGCCTGCTGGTGCTGGTGGTCCTGCTGATCGGCTTCGGTCTGCTGCCCGTGATGATCCCGCTGGTCGTCCTGGCCGTCCCGCCGATCCTGGTGACCACCTACGAGGCCGTCCGCACCGTGGACCCCTCCCCGGTGGACGCGGCCCGCGGCATGGGCATGACCGAGTCGCGGATCCTCTTCCGGGTCGAGGTGCCGGTGGCGCTGCCGCTCATCCTCAGCGGACTGCGCTCGGCGGCCGTCCAGATCGTGTCGACGGCCACCATCGCCGCGTACGTCAGCCTCGGCGGCCTCGGCCGGTACATCATCGACGGGCTCTACCAGCGCGACTACGAGAAGGTGGTCGGCGGCGCCACGCTGGTGGCGCTCCTGGCGCTCGTCACGCTCGTGCTGTTCTGGGCGGCGGGACGGTTCGCGGTCTCGCCCGGGGTGCGCAGGCGGTAGGCGCGGACGGACCGTGCGCGGGAGTCCCGCGCACGGTCCGCCGAGCGACAACCGTGATCCGGTTGCGCTTGACGGAGAGTGAAGCGGCTGGATTGGATCGGTGGATGACTTCTACCGCGAAGAGCAGTCGGTCCAGGACCAGGCACACCGGTGCGGCGGCCGTCGCGGTCGGTGCGCGCGACGGCCGCCGCACCGG
>NZ_LIRG01000430.1 GCF_001419695.1 Streptomyces prasinopilosus | reverse complement strand
AGATGTGTATGAGGGACAGCTCCGGGCCCGGGGCCTCGCCCCCGGTGCGGGGGCCGGCCGGCGGGTGGTCGGCAGGACGGGAATCCGGGGGACCGTCGGGGCGCCCGGCGTCGGGGGTGGCCGCGCTGACCGGGGGCACGGTGGACGCCTGCGGGTCGGCGGACGGCGCCGCGGAGGACTGCGCGGTGGCCGACGGTGCCGTGGAGGGCTGCACGGCGGAGGGCGTCCCCTCGTCCGGGGCCCTCGCCCCCTCGGCGCGGTGTGTTCCCGCTCCAGGACCCATGTCCCCTGTCTCGTCAGCGAGTTGGTGGACGACGATGCCGTGCCGGAAGGCGGTCTCACCGACCTCCGCACAGGTACTGCCGTAGACGGAGATGCGGTTGCCGCCCTCCTCGGCCACCTCCACGGAACGCCGTTGGGTGCGGGCCTCCTTGGCGAGCAGCGCCGAGAGCCGGGCGGCATGCGGTGTGCGGACGGCGACACGGGGACGCAGCCGGNNTGATCACCCGGTCCGCGGCGCGCGCCGCCTCCTTGGGGTCGGCCGTGGTGCTCAGGACGGTGCCGCCCCGGTCCGCGTGGGCCCGGAGCATGCCGTGCAGCCGGCGGCTCTCGTCGGCGGAGAGCCCGCGTACGGGTTCGTCGAGCACGAGGGTGTGCGGGTCCCCCAACAGCGCGCAGGCCAGTCCGAGGCGTCGGTCCATGCCCCGCGAGAGCGTGCCGAGGCGTTCCTCCCGCAGGCTCACGAGCCCGACGGCTTCAAGGACTTCGTCCCCGCGGCGTACCGGAACCCCCGCCGCGGCACACAGCATGCGGACGTGTCCGCGCACCGTGCGCGCGGGGTGCCCCGGTACATCACCCAGCAGTACGCCGACTTCGCGGGACGGGTGGCCGATGCTGCGCAGTGGACGGCCTCTGAAGTAGGTGATGCCACGGCCCGGTTGAAGTTCGAGCATGAGCCTGAGGACCGTCGTCTTGCCCGCGCCCGGTGCCCCGAGCAGCATCGTGACCTCACCTGCGTGCGCCTCGAAGGAGACGTCGTCGACGGCGGGCGGCAGCTCTTTGCGCGGGTTGCTGGTCAGTCCGAGGGCCTGGATCACTCAAAGCAAGATAGCGCGCCATATCGTATTTTTCGGGCACCGCAAGGCCTGCCGACCACGGGGAATCCAACCGCACGGGATCCGTGGCCGACGGCCCGCACCATCCGCGTCAGCGGCCCGCGCCCGCCCGGGCCGGCATCTCCGTCCCCGCCTTCCCGTCGCCACCCACTCCTGCCGCTCGGGCAGGGGGTTCACACCTCGGGGCGCAGCATCGGCGGGTTGAGCAGGGTGGCTCCGCCGGCCCGGAAGAGCTGGGCGGGGCGGCCGCCCTGGCGGGTGGTCGTACCGCCCGTGGGCACCAGGAAGCCTGGCGTACCCGTCACCTTGCGGTGGAAGTTGCGCGGGTCCAGGGCCACGCCCCACACGGCCTCGTAGACCCGGCGCAGTTCGCCCACGGTGAACTCGGGCGGACAGAAGGCCGTGGCCAGCGACGAATACTCGATCTTGGAGCGGGCTCGCTCGACCCCGTCCGCCAGGATCCGCGCGTGGTCGAAGGCGAGCGGCGCCACCGGCTCGCCGTCCCCGCCGGGGTCCGCAGGTCGGAGCAGTTCCCCGACCTGCGCCCAGCGCGCGTTGCTGGCGTCGCCGCCCGCCGTGGGTGCGGGCAGGTCGGGGGCGAGGGCGAGGTGCGCCACGCTCACGACCCGCATCCGCGGGTCACGCTCGGGATCGCCGTAGGTGGCGAGCTGTTCCAGGTGCGCGCCGCCGGCTTGGGCGGGGGCGGCGGGGTCGTGCACGCGCAGGCCCGTCTCCTCCGCCAGTTCGCGTGCCGCCGCCTGTGCCAGGTCCTCGTCGGCCCGGACGAATCCGCCGGGGAGCGCCCAGCGTCCCTGGAACGGCGGTTCGCCCCTGCGGACCGCCAGCGCGCACAGGGCATGGCGGCGCACGGTCAGCACGACCAGGTCCACGGTGACGGCGAAAGGCGGAAAGGCTGACGGGTCGTAGGGCATGCGGCGATCATAGTCGTCTGCCTGACGATAAACACTCCCTTCACCGCCGCCGTCGACGGCCGGCCCGCTTCGGCCGGTGCTCCTCCCGTCTCAAGGATCCGACGTCCCGGGGAGCTGACGGCCGGCGGTCCCGCAGCCGCGGGACTATCTCGGCGCCCCTCCTCACCGGTCTTCCTCCTTCCCCTGTCCCTCGGCCCCTGGGGTCCCCGGTCCCTCACGCGTCTCCGTGGTCCCTTCCGCCTCCTCCCGGCCGGTGGGTGGCCGGCTCACTTGCGGGGCGGCCCGGGGAGGGCGGTGTCCTGGCCGTCGCCCTCCCTTCGCGCGCCCGCCGGTCGTCCCTCTCCGCCGCTCCTGCCCGGGGCTCCTCCGTCACTCCTCCCCGGCGCTCCCCCGGCTCCGGATCTGCGCACGTCCCCGACGCAGGGCGGAGCGGCGACGGCGTGCGGCGTCCGGCCCCTCCGTGCCGGGACGCGCCCCACCCGGGCCCGTACCGCCCGCCGCCGTACGGGGGTGCGGAATCCGTACGCCCGGGCGGTCGTCGTGCGCCCGCCCCCGACGCGGGGGACCGCCGGCCGTGCCGGCGCCGGGGACACGCTCCCGCCGCCGTTGGCGTGGGGGCGTGTCCCGTCCCACGTCAGCCACGGGTCCGAAGGAGGGGGTCCCGCCCGCCGTGCCGGACTCCGTGGCACCGGGCTCCGTGCGGTCACCGGACTCCTCGCCTCCCGGGTCCTCACCGTCCGGATCCTCACCCTCCCCCTCGCCGACCGCGTCGGCGGCCGGTCCTGCGCCGTCCGTCTTCCCGTCGTCATCGCGTTCCGCACGCAGGCAGCGGCGGATCGATTCCGGGTCGAGGCCCTCGTTGCAGGCCTGGTGCAGCAGGCGGGCGAAGAGATAGTCGGGATCGGCGCCCAGGGCCATGGCGAGCGCTTCCCTGGCCTCCAGCTCGTCGCCGGTGGACCAGGCGACCCAGCCGGCGAGCGTCAGGGGGGCCGCGGCGTGTTCGCCGTACGATCCGACGCAACGGCGGGCCAGCGCCCGCCACAGGCGGAGCGCGGGACCCGCCTCCTCGCCCTCCATCCACTCCGCCGCCCGGTCCCGGGTCGTGCGGTCCTGCAGGCCGAGGATCAGCGCGGCGGCCTCGTCGTGCCGGAGCAGTTCGTCGTCCCGCAGATCGGCGGGGAGCATGCCGGACACGGAGGGGGCTCCGGCCAGTCGGTCCATGACGCGCGAGGCCAGTTCCCGTGTCTGCCGGGCGACCTCGTCCCGTCCCGCCGCGTCGAGGATCTTGGGGACCAGCGTCCGGTGGGCGGCGTCCAGGGCCGCTTCCTGTTCGAGGGCGGCGGCGTTCTCCCACGGGAGGAACCTCGCCCGCAGTTCGCGCAGTGTGCCCCGGACCTGAAGCCCGGCGTAGGTCGCGGCGGCGGCCAGCACAGAGGTGCCCGGCAGCCCCATCGGCGTGCCGGCCGGGGGGCAGCACCCTTCGTCGTCGCAGCAGTACGACCAGAAGCGGCCGCCCGAGATGCACAGGGCCTCCACCACGGGGACGTCGAGAGCACCGCACTCCAGGCGCAGCGCGTGGGCGAGCGGACCCAGCCGCTCCTTGACCCGCCGGCCGGGTTCGCCCTCCCCCGGTTCCCGGCAGAGGAAGACGACCATCTGCTCGGGCTTGACGCCTCGGCGCTCGCTGCCCGTGACCAGCCCCTGGGCCAGCTGCCGGGCGGCGGCGGGCCAGTCGTCCCGGTTCGCGGGGATGCCGAGCCTGGCCCGGCCGCCGAACCGGCCCCGTCCGTCCTTGTCGTACAGGGCGACCAGGACGATGCTGTCCTCGGGGTGGTAGCCGAGCAGATAGGGCAGGGCGTCGGCGAGTTCGGCGGGTGTGCGCAGGGTGACCTGCTGTTCGCCTCCGTGGCTGCCGTAGGCGGTGCAGGCGATGTCCCTCGCCCGTCCCGCATGCGTGTCCGCGCCCTTGTGCGTCCTCCGCCCCGGGGCCTCGGCCCCACCGGCGGTGCCGTCGCGTCCCGGAAGGCCGACGGGCTCGTCCCGTTCCCGGCCGGTGAGGTCGCCGTGGTCGGGGGATCCGTTGGTTTCGTTGCTGTTCGTCATGGCAGGACGATGTCGCGGATCGGGAGATCCTGCTCTCCCTGTGGACAACTCTGACCAGGAACACGTCACGCACCCTATGTGACCTGGGCTTTCGTCTCCCTTGTGGTGTGATTGCCGGACGATGTCCGTACGTTCGTCGTCTCGTGCCGGTGCCGGCCGCGGAAGCCGGTCGGCCCCGCGCCTCCTCAGGCCGTCACGGCGAGGACCAGCGGGAGGACCTGCTCCGCGCCTGCCCGGCGCAGCAGGCGGGCGGCCACCGCGAGGGTCCAGCCGGAATCGGAGTAGTCGTCCACGAGCAGGACCGGGCCGTGCGGAGCGGCCGCCAGGGCGCCGGCCAGTTCCTCGGGCACGGTGAAGGCGGCGGAGAGCGTCCGCAGCCGCTGGGCCGAGTTGCTCCTGTGGGCCCGGTGCGCCCCGTCGTGCCCGGTGTGGCCGAGGGTGCCGAGGAACGGGAGACGCCCGACGGCGGCCACCCCTTCGGCGAGGGAACCGACGAGCCGGGGCCGGCTCAGGGAGGGCACCGCGACGACTCCCACGGGCCGCGCCGACGCGTCCGGGCCCGTGACCGCCCACCCTCCCGGGGAACGCGCCCAGTCGGCGAGGACCGCCACCGCCGCTTGGAGGACGTCGTCGGGGACCGGACCGTCGGGCGCCTGTTCCGCCAGGAGCGGGCGCAGGCGGTTGCCCCAGCCGATGTCCGAGAGACGTCCCAGGGCCCGCCCCGGGGAGCACTGCTCCTTCGCCGGAATGCGTCCCTTGAGGTCGACGCCCACGGCGGGCATCCCGGTGGGCCACATGCGGCGCGGTTCGACGTCCACGCCCGGACGCTCCAGCTCACCGGCCGCGCCGGCCAGTGCCCGGGCCGAGACGCCGGGATCCGCCCAGACTCCCGCGCAGTTGTCGCAGCGGCCGCACGGGGCGGCCTTCTCGTCGTCCAGCTGGCGGCGCAGGAACTCCATCCGGCACTGGGTGGTGCCGACGTAGTCGCGCATGGCCTGCTGCTCGGCGGCACGCTGGCGGGCGACCCAGGCGTAGCGCTCGGCGTCGTAGACCCAGTCGGCGCCGGTGGACGCCCACCCGCCCTTCACACGCCGTACGGCACCGTCCACGTCCAAGACCTTCAGCATCATCTCGAGGCGAGTCCGCCGGAGGTCCACCAACGCCTCCAGGGCGGGCACGGACAGCGGCCGCCCGGCGTCGGCGAGGGCGGCGAGGGTCTGGCGGACCTGCGCCTCGGGCGGGAAGGCGACCTCGGCGAAGTAACGCCAGATCGCCTCGTCCTCCTTGCCGGGAAGCAGCAGCACGTCGGCGTGTTCCACACCGCGGCCCGCACGGCCCACCTGCTGGTAGTACGAAATGGGTGAGGAGGGCGAACCGAGATGGACCACGAAGCCCAGGTCCGGCTTGTCGAAGCCCATCCCGAGGGCGGAGGTCGCCACCAGGGCCTTCACCCGGTTCGCCAGCAGGTCGGCCTCGGCCTGCTGGCGGTCGGCGTTCTCCGTCCGGCCGGTGTACGAGGCCACGGCGAAGCCGTGCGCGCGCAGATAGGCGGTGACCTCCTCGGCGGCCGAGACGGTCAGCGTGTAGACGATCCCGGAGCCCGGCAGGTCGTTCAGGTGCTCGCCGAGCCAGGCCAGACGGTGGGCGGCGTCCGGCAACCGGACCACGCCGAGCCGCAGGCTCTCCCGTTCCAGCGTGCCGCGCAGTACCAGGGCCTCACCGGCCCCGGTGCCCAGCTGGTCGGCCACGTCCGCCGTGACGCGGGCGTTGGCCGTGGCCGTGGTGGCCAGCACCGGGACCCCCGGGGAGAGCTCCTGCAGCATCGTGCGGAGTCTGCGGTAGTCGGGGCGGAAGTCGTGGCCCCAGTCGGAGATGCAGTGGGCCTCGTCGACGACCAGGAGGCCGGTCGTGGCCGCGAGCCGGGGCAGCATCCGTTCGCGGAAGTCGACGGAGTTGAGGCGTTCCGGGCTGACGAGGAGAACGTCGACCTCTCCGTGCTCGACCTCCTCGTGGATGGCCTCCCACTCCTCGGGGTTCGCCGAGTTGATCGTGCGCGCCCGGATACCGGCCCGCGCCGCCGACTCGACCTGGTTGCGCATCAACGCCAGCAGCGGCGAGACGATCACCGTGGGGCCGGAGCCGCGCCGGCGGAGCAGCGCGGTGGCCACGAAGTACACCGCCGACTTGCCCCATCCGGTGCGTTGCACCACCAGGGCACGGCGACGGTCCACCACCAGGGCCGCCACCGCCTGCCACTGGTCCTCCCGGAGCCGTGCCGTGCCCCCGGGATCACCGACCAGCTCGGCGAGGATGGCGTCGGCTTCGGCACGCAGCTCCAGATCGTTCATGCCCCCATGCAACCGCACACCTCGGACAGTCGGCCAATCCCGCTCGGCGAGGGCCCCCGCCGCCGGGTCCGCCGGCCCCGGCGGCAGCGTCGTGAGCCCCGGCCGGCTCCCGGTCGAGACGTGTGCGCCGAGGGGGCCGGAAGGCCCGGACCCCGGGGCCCCCGGTCCCGCGGCCGGGGCGGACGCCGCCGCGGGCGGCCCGCGGCGCGTGCGCTCCGCCGCCCGGGTTCCCCGCGTGCCTCCTCGGGCGCCGGACACCCTCCGGGAAGCGGGCATTCGTGGCCCGTACGAGCCGTCGCCGAGTGCTTCGAGGGTGTCCGGAGGGCATGGCGGGTGCGGTGAGCGGGGATATACCTCTCAATCATCCGATACCGGTCGGCTCGCACGATTGCTCGTTGCCGCATCCAGGTTCGACAGGAAGAATTGAGGTCCGCACCCGCACGGTTCGTCCGCCGCCCAGGTTGGGCTCCGTTGCGTGCGCGCTCCCCTGAATCCGACCCCGCCCGCAGTCCGGGCGTAGCCGAAGGGAGGACCGTGACCTTCGGATTCGCTCCGTCCTCGGCGGCATCGCTGTCGACGCCCGCCGCTTCCGCCACTCGTCTGCTCGAACCCGCGGAGTGGGCTGCCGCGGGAATCCCGCTGCTGCGCAACCCGCGCGAGGTCGTCAGCGGACTGCACGCCCGGCACCACCCGGGACCGGCGACCGCGATCGTCGCCGTGCTCGACCAGGACGAGCGCGTGCGGACGGCTGGATGTTCCGCAACGCACTGCTGTCCCAGCTGCGCCGGGTCGTCCCGCACGACCTGCGGCGCCGCACGCCGGTCCGCACCGCCGTCCTGCTCTACTGCCGCGACGGCGAAGCGCGCTGGACGGAGGAGGACGGCGCGTGGATGTGGGGGCTGCGGGACGCCTGCACGCTGCACGGGCTGCGCTGCGGGGCGTACATCACGCTGACCCGCGA
>NZ_LIRG01000043.1 GCF_001419695.1 Streptomyces prasinopilosus | reverse complement strand
GTTCCCGCCTCCCCGTCCGTCCCCGCGGCGCGGCCCGCGTCCGCGGGGACGACGGCCCGCACTCCGGACGGAGCCCCCGAGGAGGCCCCGGGGCCGGATACGAAGTGACCCGTCCCCGTAGCGTGGGCGTATGACCACGAGCACGAGGACAGGGATGAGCACGGGTACGGACGCGGGCGGCGGCGCGGGTCCCGCCCCGAAGGGGCCGGAACGCCTGGTGGTGATCGGCGGCGACGCCGCGGGGATGTCCGCGGCGTCGCAGGCGCGCCGGCTGAAGAGGCCGGACGAGCTGGAGATCGTGGCGTTCGAACGCGGGCGCTTCACGTCCTTCTCGGCCTGCGGCATCCCCTACTGGGTGGCCGGGGACGTCACCGAGCGCGACGAGCTGATCGCCCGCGCGCCCGAGGAGCACCGCGCGCGCCGCATCGACCTGCGGATGCGCACCGAGGTGACGGAGATCGACGCCGGCCGGGGGCGGGTGCGCGCGCGGGACCTCGATTCCGGCGCCGAGTCCTGGACGTCGTACGACAAGCTCGTGATCGCGACCGGTGCCCGGCCGGTCCACCCGGAGCTGCCCGGCATGGACGCCCCCGGGGTGCACGGGGTGCAGACCCTGGACGACGGCCAGGCCCTGCTCGACACGCTGGAGCGCACGGCCGGCCGCCGCGCGGTGGTCGTGGGCGCGGGGTACATCGGTGTGGAGATGGCCGAGGCGCTGATCAGACGCGGTTACGAGGTGACCGTCGTCAACCGCGGCCGGGAGCCCATGGCGACCCTCGACCCCGACATGGGGCGCCTGGTGCACGAGGCGATGGAGGGCCTGGGCATCACCATGGTGAACGACGCCGAGGTCACCGGGCTGCTCACCGGGGACGACGGCAGGGTGCGGGCCGTGACCACCGCGGACGCCGAGTATCCGGCGGACGTGGTGGTGCTCGGCATCGGGGTGCGACCGGAGACGGGTCTGGCACGGGCCGCGGGGCTGCCCCTGGGCCGGCACGGCGGCCTGCTCACCGACCGGTCGATGCGGGTCCGCGGCTACGAGAACATCTGGGCCGGCGGCGACTGCGTGGAGGTGCTCGACCTGGTCTCCGGCCAGGAGCGGCACATCGCGCTCGGCACGCACGCCAACAAGCACGGCCAGGTCATCGGCTCGAACGTCGGCGGCGACTACGCCACCTTCCCGGGCGTGGTCGGCACCGCGGTCAGCAAGGTCTGCGACCTGGAGATCGCGCGCACCGGCCTGCGGGAGAAGGACGCCCACCGGGCGGGGCTGCGGTTCGAGACGGTCACCATCGAGTCGACCAGCCGCGCGGGCTACTACCCGAACGCCTCCCCCATGACGGTGAAGATGCTCGCCGAACGCCGCACGGGCCGCCTGCTCGGGGTCCAGATCGTCGGCCGGGAGGGCGCGGGCAAACGCGTCGACACCGCGGCGGTCGCCCTCACCGCCGGGATGACGGTGGAGCAGATGACGATGCTGGACCTGGGCTACGCCCCGCCGTTCTCCCCCGTCTGGGACCCGGTCCTGGTGGCGGCCCGCAAGGCCACCACGAAGATCCGCGCCACGGCGGGACGGCCGTCGCCGCGCCCGTCCTGACCGCCGCCCCGCCTACGCGGTCCCGTTGATCCGTTCGATCGCCTGCCGCGCCTGCTCCGCAGGAGGCCGCGCCTGCTCCACCGGGGGCCGTGCGTACTCCGTAGCGGGGCGGGGCGGCAGCGGCGACACGGAGGCACCGGTGCCGCCGGCGGCGGCGAAACCGGCCGCACCGGTGCCTGCCGTGCCCGCGGCCGCCGGCGGCTGCTCCCCGGCCGGCTTCGCGTGCGCGGCGGTGGGCCGCGCCGAGCGCAGGCGGTGGGCCACCGCCTCGTCCAGCGTCACCGGCCGCCGCATCCGGGAGGCGAGCCGTCCCGCCTCCTGGCCGAGCCGGGCGACGTCCTCCCAGGGGAGGCGCACCACGAGCGTGAGTTCCGCCTCTCCGTCGGGCAGCGCCTGTATCGCAGTGGTCACTCGGTCGTCCATGGCCCGTCCTCACGTCGGCCCCGCGGCCCCTTCCCCGCGCCGCGGGCGGTCGGGAAGGGATACGCGGGACCGGACGGCGGTGTTCAGCGGGGCGGGGATCCACCGGCGGGGCGGGGTGGTTCACCGGACGGCCCCCAGGGCACACGGGGAACGTGGTCATCCCCGTTCACGACGTGAATCCGGCACGGCGCACCCCCTGGGTCACCTATGCGCTGATCGCCGCGAACTTCGCCGTCTTCGTGTTCCTCACGCCCGGTGTCGTCGGCTCGCTGACGGGCGGCGGGGGCGGTCTCGCGGAGCTGTGCGGCCTCCAGGCGTTCCTGGACCGGTACGCGGCCGTGCCGCAGGAGCTGATCCACCACCACATGCCGCGTCTGGTGCCCACGGGCGAGACGGGCGTGGGCCCGCAGGGGCCGGGATGCGTGGTGGCGCCGCCGGCGTACGACAAGTCCCCCGAGCTGAGTGTGCTCACGGCGATGTTCCTGCACGGCGGCTGGCTGCACCTGCTGGGCAACATGCTCTTCCTGTGGATCTTCGGCAACAACATCGAGGACCGGATGGGGCACGTGCGGTACCTGCTGTTCTACCTGGTGTGCGGGTACGCGGCGGCGTACGTCTTCGCCCTCGCGGACTCCGGTTCGGGCGAGCCGCTGATCGGCGCCTCCGGGGCGATCGCCGGCGTCCTCGGCGCCTACCTGGTCCTCTACCCGAGGGCCCGGGTCTGGGTCCTCGTCCCCTTCCTGATCTTCCTGCCGCTGCGGCTGCCGGCCTGGATCGTGCTGGGCCTGTGGTTCGTGCTCCAGGCGGTGTACTCCTCCGGCGCGGGCGTCACCGGCGCCGGGACCGTGGCCTACCTGGCCCACGTCGCCGGCTTCGTGGCCGGCATGCTGATCGCCTGGCCCCTCAAACCCGGCACTCCCCCACCGCCCGAACCGGGCGGCGTCCTCTTCGGACGGCAGACCCGACGCTCCTGGTAGGGCCACCCGCCAGGGGCCGGGCAGTGGTGGTGGAGCGGCCCGCGCGACGCGGCGGCCGAGGGCCGCATCGGCCTCGACGAGCCGGATGCGCGTCCGGGGCAGGCGCTGACGTCCCGGACCCCCGCCGAGCCGGCCGTCCTGACCGCCGGCTCGCCGAGGCCGGACTCCGTCGGGAGCAGGCCGCCCCTGGTGCTCAAGGACGGCCTGTACGGAGCGTCCCGGGGCGCCGGGAGGTTCCCGGGCAGGTGATCACTCACGAGGGCCTTGGGGGGAGGCCGGATCGCCCGTGACTGGCTCGGTGAGGGGGATTTCGTCATGTACCTCGGGGACGGCTTCGTGGTCGGCGGCATCGCGGACCTCGTCGACAAGTTCCGCACGGAGCGCCCCGACGCCCGGATCCTGCTCACGCGTGCCTCCGACCCGTCCGGCTCCGGTGCGGCGGAGGGCACCCCTCAGCATCCGGAGAAGGTCATTCCGCGTTTCGTGACGACCCTGCCGAGCGGTGGCCGGGTACCGCTCCACGGTGACGGCGGCAACCTGCGGAACCGACTGCACGTCGAGGACCACGTCGACGCGGTGGAACCGGTCGGGGAGGCGGGCTCCCCCGGGGAAGATCTACGACATCGGCGATGGCGCCGGGCTTCCCGGCAAGGAGCCGACGGCTCTGCTGCCGGACGCGGTGGACGCCGGCCGGGACTCCGTGGAGTTCGTCGCCGACCGCAAGGGGCACGACCGGCGCTGCGCCGTCGACCACGGGAAGATCACCGCGCTGCCCGGGTGCCGGCCGCGCCGGGACTTTCTGGGACTTGCTCGCCGAGACCGTGGCCTGGTGCCGCGATCACCGCTCCTGGTGAGCGCCGCTCACGGGATCCTGGGTCGACGGGCCCTCCGCCGCCGGTGACCGGAGCTCATATCCAGCCGGACATGCTGGCGATGCGTACCGCGTCGAGCCGGTTGCGCGCGTCCATCTTCCGGACGGTCGTCGTCAAGTAGTTGCGGACCGTCCCGGGGGAGAGCGACAGCTTGACGGCGATCTCGTTGATGTCATCCCCCGCGGCGGCGAGTTGGAGAATCTCCATCTCCCGTTCCGTGAGCGGGCACCCGGTGTTGCCCCAGGCCGCGAGCGTCAGTTCGGTGTCGAAGACGCGGCGGCCCTCGTGCACGCTGCGTATGGCGTCGACGAGGTTGGTCGGGCGGGAGCTCTTCAGCACCAGGCCGCCGAGACCGGACGCCAGCGACTGCCGCACGGTGGCCAGCCGGGCGAATCGCGCGGTGAGCAGTGTGCGGCAGTCCGGCAGGTGCTCCTGGATCGCCATGGCGGCGAGGAGGCCCTCCTGCTCGTGCAGGTCGACATCGATGACCGCCACGTCGGGGCTGTATTCCAGAACCGTCCGGATCAACTCGCTGCCGACGCCGGTGGAAGCGACGACTTTGATGTCCGATTCACGTTCCAGTAAGAGGACCAGCCCCGCACGAACCATTTCCAGCCCTTCGGCAACCACAACTCGTATGGTCACACATCTCCTCAGTATTGTTACCGACAGAACCCCATCCTTGGTAATGCGAGTTTCAACTAAAACGGCTCTGCCACGATTAACCGAGTCCATGCAGAGCCGGAAAGGGAATGACGCAGCGCCCAGACCTCAAGGACCGGCCCGCTCTGCCGACCGGGTGATTTCACGAGGGCGCCCGCGGACCCCGCAGGGAATGAACGGTGCAGGCGAGTACGCACCTGAGGACCACGCCCGAGCGCCACTCATCGACTCCCCCGTCCTCTCCCGGCAAAACTGGCACGGTCTCACCAACCGAGCCCACGTACGACTATAAGAGGCGATTCGGGCAGTGGCTACGGGGTCACTGTGGGGGCGGAGGGAAAAGATGGCGATATCGCGGCCATGGAGTGACCGCATTTCGTGCCACTCTGGGAACATGACTGAGACGCCGTCCCGCATGCTCCGTCTGCTGTCCCTCCTGCAGAACAGCCGGGACTGGCCGGGGCACAAGCTGGCGGAGCGGCTCGGGATCAGTCCGCGGACGCTGCGCCGGGACGTGGAGCGGTTGCGGGATCTGGGCTACCCGGTTCACGCCATACCGGGCGTCGGCGGGGGCTACCGGCTGGAGGCCGGTGCCAGTCTTCCGCCGCTGCTCCTCGACGACGACGAGGCGGTCGCCATCGCGGTCGGGTTGCGGACGGCCGCGGGGGGAAGCGTGGCGGACATCGAGGACACCTCGATCCGCGCGCTGGCCAAGCTGGAGCAGGTGCTGCCCAAGCGGCTGCGCAGCCGGGTCAACGCCCTGCAGATGTACACCGTTCCCATGTTCACGGTGTCCCCGACCGTGAGCCCCGAGCACCTCGTGTCGGTGGCCCAGGCGTGCCGCGACCGGCAGCGGCTGGGGTTCACCTACCGCAAGCGCGACGGGGAGACGAGCAACCGCCTGGTGGAGCCGTACCGTCTGGTCCACGTGAACCGCAAGTGGTACGTGCTGTCCTGGGACATGGGGCGGCAGGACTGGCGCACCTTCCGCGTGGACCGCATGGAATCGTTGCTGTCGACGGGGGTGCGTTTCCAGCAGCGCGAGTTGCCGGCCGAGGACGCGGCGGCCTACGTGGCGCAGTCGATCACGTCCTCGTTGGCCAGCTACCGGGCGCTGGTCACCCTGCACGCGCCGGTCGAGGTGGTGGCGGAGCGGATCCGCCCGCGCGACGGGATCCTCACCGCGGTCGACGACCGGACGTGCCGACTGCGTTCGGCCGCCGACTCGCTGGAGTGGCTGGCGCTCACCATCGGGATGTTCGGCATCGAGTTCGAGGTGCACGAGCCGCCTGAACTGATCGACTACATCCGGGAGTTGTCGGAACGGCTGGCCCGAGCCGCGTCGCCGGGGCCGGGCCCCTCCGTGGCGGCGCCGCCACGGGAGGTTCCGGTCAGCGGGCCAGCAGCCGGGTGAACAGGGCGCTCAGCAGGTCCTGGGCCTCGGGCCC
This sequence comes from Streptomyces prasinopilosus, assembly GCF_001419695.1. GTDB lineage: Bacteria > Actinomycetota > Actinomycetes > Streptomycetales > Streptomycetaceae > Streptomyces > Streptomyces prasinopilosus. The sequence goes on along the minus strand of NZ_LIRG01000043.1, from coordinate 39,657 downwards.
GGGCGCCGCCGCCGTGCGCCAGGCGACCACGCCGTCCGGGCGCACCAGGACGGCCCCCGCCCGGCCGATCCCGTAGGCCCGCGTCAGTTCGCCGGAAGGGTCGGCGACATCGCGGCCGACGAGATGGGCGTCGAGGCGCACGTCCAGCTCTCCTGCGGCGCGGAGGGCGGCCCGTGCCCACGGGCCGCCCTCCGGCGCCGCCAGGAGCACCCATCGGTCGCCGAACAACTCGACGGTGGAACGCCGCGTCCCGTCCTGTTCGATCCAGACGTGGGGGGCGCGGAAGCCGGGCCGGCCGGACGGACGTCGCGGGTCCTCGGCCGGCTCGGGGTCGTCGTCCTCGGCGGCCACGGCGTCGGAGCGGTAGCGGAAGCCGAGGACGACCTGCGCCGTACCGCGTTCCTCGGGAACGCTGCCGAGCAGGTGGGGGGCCATGCGCTGGGCGTAGACGGCGAGGGACTCGTCGACGACGAGGTGGGCCACCAGCGACCGCTCCGCTCCGTAACTGTCGAGGAGCCGCTCGCCCGCCTCGCCGCGCAGCACGGCGGCCAGCTTCCAGGCCACGTCGAACCCGTCGCCGATGGCGGTGTTGCCGCCCATTCCCCCGGTGGGCGGGGTGACCTTGGCGGCGTCACCGACCAACAGCACCGGCCCTTCGCGCCACCGGTCGGCGATGTACGCCGCCATGTCCCACGCCTGGATGTCGAGGATGTCCGGGACGAGCCCGGGCGCGTCGACGGCCAGCCGGATCAGCTCGGTGCAGCGCTGCGGTGTGTAGTCGTCCGGCGTCTCGCCGCGTTCGGGGTCGTAGCGGACGTAGAAGGTGTGCCGGTTGGGCCGGTCGGTGGGGCCGAACGTACCGGTGAAGAGCGGGTGTTGCAGGTAGTACCAGCCGGTGGAGCCGGGCGGTACGACGGCGGTGAGGTCGGCCTCGAAGATGACGCCCATGAAGTGGGCCAGGGTGCCGTGGCCGTGTCGGGTGATGCCCAGGCTCTCCCGGATCGCGCTGCGGGGTCCGTCGGCGGCCACCAGGTAGCGGGCGCTCACCGTGCTCTCCGCTCCCGTGTTCAGGTCGCGCAGACGGGCGGTGACACCGTCGTCTCCCGCCTGGAAGGAAACCAGTTCGGTGGCGAACCGGATGTCCGCGCCGTGCTTGGCGGCGTGGGCCACCAGGACGGGCTCCACCCTGTCCTGGGGGGCGAGCGCCCAGGGCATGGGCGTGCACCGCTCGGTCGCCCCGACCAGCTCCTCGAAGCTCTCCGCGAAGCTGTGCAGCACGCGGCCGCCCACCCGCTCCACGACCTTGATGGTGAAGTCGCCCTGGGCGCCGCGGATGTCGTCCGTGGCCAGGATCTCGTCGGCCACGCCGCCGAAGCGGAACAGCTCCATGGTGCGCGGGTTCTGGCCGGCCGCCTTGGGCAGGACCGAGGTGGTGGCGTGCCGCTCCACCAGCAGGACCCGCACGCCCCGGCGGGCGAGGAACAAGGCGGTGGACAGCCCTCCGAGACCGCCGCCCACCACGAGGACATCGACATCCGGCTTCGTCAAGGCCACCTCAACCTCCCGGGTTCGCGGCGCCTGCGGCCGCACCCCAGCGTCGGGCGCCCTGCTCGAATGGGTCACGAGGACCGGTGGAGCGCCGCACGGAAAATGGCTCGGCGAACCGGGCCATCGCGGCCATGAAGTGTCCTCATTGGAAGCTACGGTACTCAACGTGAAGCCGAGTGACCGAAATCATTTACAGTGCACGTTTTGTCCGCTCCATGTGACTACGGGGGGCGTTCTGTGAACACGCAGCCGACATGGGCCATCGAAACGTCCGGGCTCGTCAAGGTCTACAACGGAACGAGGGCGGTGGACGGCCTGGACCTCAGCGTCCCGACCGGTCTCGTCTACGGGATCCTGGGACCGAACGGCTCCGGCAAGTCCACCACCATCCGCATGCTGGCGACGTTGCTGCGTCCGGACGGCGGCACGGCCCGGGTCTTCGGTCACGACGTGACGGACGAGCCCGACACGGTCCGCCGCAGGATCAGCGTCACCGGTCAGTACGCCTCCGTGGACGAGGGCCTGACCGGCACGGAGAATCTCGTCATGATGGGCCGGCTCCAGGGCTACTCCTGGGCCCGGGCCAGGGAGCGCGCCGCCGAACTGATCGACGGGTTCGGCCTCGGTGACGCCCGCGACCGGCTCCTGAAGACCTACTCCGGTGGTATGCGGCGGCGGCTCGACATCGCCGCGAGCATCGTCGTCACCCCCGACCTGCTCTTCCTGGACGAACCGACCACCGGCCTCGACCCGCGCAGCCGGAACCAGGTCTGGGACATCGTCCGAGCACTGGTGAACGCCGGCACGACGGTGCTGCTGACCACGCAGTACCTCGACGAGGCGGACCAACTGGCCGACCGCGTCGCGGTCATCGACCACGGCCGGATGATCGCGGAGGGCACCACCGGGGAGCTGAAGTCCTCGCTCGGATCCAACGTCCTGCGGCTGCGCCTGCACGACGCCCGGTCGCGCGCCGAGGCGGAACGGCTGCTGAGCGCGGAACTGGGCGTCACGGTCCACCGCGACTCCGACCCGGCGGCGCTGACCGCACGGATCGACGACCCCCGGCAGGCCATGCGGGCCCTGGCCGAGTTGTCGCGTACGCCGCTGGAGGTACGCAGCTTCTCCCTCGGCCAGTCCAGTCTCGACGAGGTGTTCCTGGCCCTGACCGGCCATCCGGCCGAGGACCGGCACGCCGAGGAAACGGCGGAAGAGGAGAGGGCGGCATGACCACATCCCCCGACACCGTGGATTCCACGACCGCTGCGGGCGGCCGGCTGCGGACGGTGCTGTCCGCGGGTGAACGCCCGGCCCGCGCGACGGCGGTGTCCGCCACGCTGACCCATCTGTGGCGGGCGATGATGGCGTTCAAGCACTTCCCGGTGCAACTGATCGACATCGTCCTGATGCCGCTGATCTTCCTGCTGATGTTCACATACCTGTTCGGCGGGGCGTTCGCGGACTCCACCGAGGAATACCTGCAGTTCTACCTTCCGGGCGTGACGGTGCAGGCGGTCGTCATGATGACGGTCTACACCGGCACCTCGCTCAACACGGACATCCACAAGGGCATCTTCGACCGTTTCCGGACGCTCCCCTTCTGGCAGCCGGCGACGCTGGCGGGCAGTCTCCTCGGTGACGTGCTCCGCTACGTCGTCGCCCTGGCGACCACGGTGTCCCTCGGCCTGCTGCTGGGCTTCCGGCCCGACGGCGGCTTCCTCGGCGTACTGGCCGCGGTCCTGGTGCTCATCGTCTTCGGGTTCAGCGTCAGCTGGATCTTCGCCGCCCTGGGCGTGGTGGCCAGCGAGCCCGAGCGGGTCTCGGGGACCAGCATGATCGTGCTGTATCCGCTGCTGTTCATGAGCAACATCTTCGTCATGCCGGAGACGATGCCGGGCTGGATGCAGGCCGTCGTCGACGCCAACCCGATGAGCCACGCGGCGACGGCCTCCCGCGAGCTCATGCACGGTACCGCCGGCTTCTGGGACGTGGGCCTGGTCCTGTGCGTCTCCGCCGGTCTGGTGGCCGTCTTCGCACCGCTGACCATGCGTCTGTACCGCAACAAGAACGCCCACTGACACGGGTGCCGGAGTGCCGCTCGCACCGCGCTGGAGCGTTGTTGAGGGAGTGTGAGCGGCACACCTACTGTCCCCGGAGACATGTCCCGGAGATTTCACCGACACCTGGAAGGGGCGCCTCCCGTGGTCCGGTTCCCGCAGACTCCCTCAGCGGCGCACACACGAACACGGCCGGCCTCCGTCGTCGGCCGGCACGATCCCCGCTACCCCGATCTGGTCGGCCGCGGCATCAACGCCCGTTTCGCCCCCGACCCCGACACCATCCGGGTGGTGGCCACCGCGGAGCAGGCCGTACGGGCGGTGCAGGACAGCGTGCGCGACGGCACCCGGCTGGCGGTGCGCAGCGGAGGGCACTGCTTCGAGTCGCTCGTGGACGACCCCGCCGTCACCACGGTGATCGACGTGTCCGAGATGCGGTCGGTGTACTACGACGAGGAACTGGACGCGTTCTCCGTCGACTCGGGGGCCACCCTCGGAACCATGTACCGGAGCCTGTACCTCGGGTGGGGCGTGACCGTCCCGGCCGGACGCTGCCCCGAGGTCGGGGTCGGCGGTCATGTGGCGGGCGGCGGGGGCGGAGCTCTGTCCCGCAGGTACGGGCTGTCGGTCGACCATCTTCACGGGGTCGAGGTCGTGGTGGTGGACTCAGGCGGGCGGGCACGGCTGGTGCGGGCCACCCGGGAGCCGTCGGATCCGCACCGTGACCTGTGGTGGGCCCACACCGGTGGGGGCGCGGGCGGCTTCGGTCTGGTCACGCGCTACCTGTTCCGCTCCCCCGGCGCGGACGCGGGCTCCCGGCCCGCGGACCCGGGCCGGCTGCTGCCCGCGCCACCGGCCTCGGTGTTACGCAAGACGGTGCGCTGGGACTGGCAGAGCATCGACGAGGCCGCCTTCCTCACGCTCGTGGGGAACTTCGGCACCTGGCACGAGCGGCACGCGGCCCCCGACGACCCGGGCACCCGGCTCGACAACAGTCTCGCCCTGCCCCGGACCGGCGGCGGGCCCCTGACGCTGGAGACGGCCGTCGACGCCATGCGGCCCGACGCGCAGGAGCTCACCGACCGGTTCATCGCGGAGGTGTCGAGGAACGTCGGCGCCCGCCCGGAGGTCTCGGCGACCACGCTGCCGTGGCTCGCGGCGACACTCGTCCCGGACGAGTTCGCCGGGGTCAAGGGCCGGTTCAAGTCCAAGGCGGCCTTCCTGCGCACCGGGTGGGACGAACGGCAGGCCCGGCTGGTGTACCGGCGGCTCACCGACACGTCCGACTACCACAACCCCGCCGCGACGGTCTACCTGCTCTCGCACGGCGGTGAGGTGAACCGGCCCGGCCCGGCGGACACGGCCATGGCCCACCGGGACGCGGTGCTCAAGACCTACTGGTCGGTGTTCTGGTTCGACGAGGCAGAGGACGCCCTCCACCTGGACTGGGTCCGGGCGTCCTACGAGGAGTTCTTCGGCGACGCCGGCGGAGTGCCCGACCCCGATCGCGGCTACGGGGGTGCCTTCGTGAACTACGCCGACGCCGACCTGGCCGAGCCGGACCTCAACCGCAGCGGCGTGCCCTGGCACCGTCTGTACTTCCGGGAGAACTACGCCCTGCTCCAGCGGGCCAAGGAACGCTGGGATCCGGACGACGTCTTCCGGCACGCCCTCTCCGTCCGGCTGCCCGGGGACGACGCCCCCGGGATCAGCCGATCCGGAACTCCGGGACGTAGAGGATCCAGCGGCCGCCCTGCTTCGTGAACTCCGCCTCTCGCGCCTGGACTTCTTCCAGATGGTTCCAGGCGAAGAGCAGCGCGTAGTCGGGGTAGGGGGCTCGGAACTCCTCCGCGGAGCGGATGGGGATGTGCGATCCGGGGAGCCGGCGGCCGATCTTGGCCGGCGTGGTGTCGTAGACGCACGGCAGCAGATCAGGGCCGATCCCCGCGTAGTTGAGCACCGTGGCGCTCTTGGCGGTCGCCCCGTACCCGACGATGTAGAAGCCGAGGTCACGCAACTCGCGCAGCCGGGCCACCAGGTCCCAGCAGACCCGCTTGACCTGGGCGCCGAACTTCTCCAGCGTCGTCAGGTCGGCGAGCCCGCGCCGGTTCTCCTCGGCGATGAGCTCGCCGACCCGGGGGCTCGGCTGCCGCCTGCCCGCGCGGGCGATGGTGTAGCGGACCTCGCCGCCGTGTACCGGGAGCCGTTCGACGTCGACCAGTTCGAACCCGAAGCGTTGGGCGGTGGTGCTCACCGAACGGGCCGTGAACAGGTAGAAGTGCTCGTCGTAGATCTGGTCGAAGGTGTTCTTCTCGATGATGTCGCCGAGGTAGGGATCCTCGAAGACGAAGACGCCGTCCGGAGTGAGCAGGGCGTCGACGCCGCGGAAGACGGAGTCCAGGTAGGGGATGTGACAGATGGTGTTGGCCGCGTAGACGACGTTCGCGGGCCCGTGCTGCTCGGCGATCTCCCGGGCCGTGGACTCCTCGAAGAACGCGGTCCGCACCTGGACGCCCTCGGCCCGGGACACGTCCGCGACACCCCCGGAGGGCTCCACGCCCAGGTGCCGGACACCGGCGTCGCGCACCGTGCGGAGCATCACCCCGTCGTTGCTGCCGATCTCCACGCAGAACGGGTCCTGCCCGGTCAGCTCGGTGTCGATCAGCCGGCGGGCGGTGGCCGCGAAGTGCTCGCGCATCCGCTCGGACCCCGACGAGTGGTACGGGTAGTCGTAGCGGAACATGCGGTCCCGGGGCACCTCCTCCAGCAGCTGGACCATGGTGCACGTGGCGCACATCCCGACCGCGAGCCGGAAGAAGAACTCGTCGTCGAGCTCGTCCTCCGACGGGAAGTGGTCGGACAGCGGCTGGCGGCCGAAGTCGAAGAACTCCCGTACTCGACCACCGCAGATACGACATGTCGATTCGTTCGGCTCCATGATCCCTCTCGATGCTGGGTGGCCGCCGGGCCGGGGCCACCGCCGGGAACGTTCCGGGACACTCATTCGTCGACGAAGGCGACCGCGCGGGCCCAGCCGGCGCCCGCGCCGGCGATCTTCACCGGGAAGCAGGCGACGTGGAAGCCGTCGCACCCCGGCAGCGCGGCCAGGTTCCCCAGTCGCTCGATCTGGCAGTACTCCCGCTGCCGGCCGGTGACGTGCGCCGGCCAGAGCACCGACCGGTCACCCGTCTCCCGGTACCGGCGGATGACGGCGCCGAACGGCGCGTCCAGGCTGAACGCGTCGGTGCCGATGACCCGCACACCGTGGTCGAGCAGCAGGTTCACGGCGGGACCGTCCAGACCGGTGAAGTCGGTGAAGTACCGCTCCGTCCCCACCCTCTCGAAGGCACCGGTGCGGAGCAGCACGATGGTGCCCGGCTCCGGCACCCGGCCGATGCGGGCCAGTTCCTTCTCCAGGTCCCCGGCGCCGGCCGTCGGCCCCTCGCAACCGGTGAGGTCGAGCAGCAGCCCCGGGCCGTAGAACCAGTCGAGCGGCAGCTCGTCGATGTTCCGCGGCCTGCCGTCGCCGTAGTGCGCCCGCGAGCCGTAGTGGGAGGGAGCGTCTATGTGCGTGCCGGTGTGGGACGTGAGCGTGAGCCTGTCGAGCGACAGGAACTCACCGTCGGGCAATTCGTCGGGGTCGAACTCCACGCCGAAGTGACGCCGCATCTCCTCACTCATGTGGACGGCGCCGTCCCGAGGGCTGAGCACCTCGTGCCGCACTTCGTCCGGTTCCCATCCCGACGCGTCCACCGCGCTGGAGATGTCGATGATCCGCATGCTCATCGCCTCCGCTCCTCTCGGGCCACCCCAGCACACCGGTGAGCCCTAGAGCGGCGGCGGAACGCCGGTGGACCACGTTCCCGGAACCTCCGCTCCAGTGACTCTCGAACGGCGGTCGGCAGCCTGCTCCTCAGGAGTTGTCTCCCATCCTTACGAGGAGCCATGACAGAGGCGTCTGTGCACGAACACTCCGGTGTCCTGGCCGACAACGGTCTGTGCGAACCCAAGACTCCGGCCGGGCGACGGCTGCTCGACCTCTTGGAGCGGTATCTGCCGACCCTGGAGGCGGAGAGCCGGGAGAACGACCGCGAGGCCACTCTGCCCGTCAGCCTGTTCGACCGAATGCGCAAGGAGGGAGCGCTGGGCGCCACCGTCCCGGAGGACCTCGGGGGGCTCGGCGTCCACTCGCTGCACGACGTCGCGCTGGCCCTGGCCCGGATCGCCGGCCGGGACGCGGGCGTGGCACTTGCCCTGCACATGCAGTTCAGCCGGGGCCTGACCCTGGACTTCGAGCGGCGGCACGGGGCGCCGTCGACACGGCCGTTCGCCGAGGACCTGCTCCGGCAGATGGGGGCGGGCGAGGCCGTGATCTGCGGAGCGGTGAAGGACGTGCGCGGCACCACCGTGCTCACCCGCGCCGCGGACGGATCCTACCGGCTGGACGGCCGCAAGACACTGGTCAGCATGGCCGGGATCGCCACCCACTACGTGGTGTCGGCCCGGCTGGAGGAGGCGGGCGCCCCCGTCCGGCTGGCCGCGCCGGTGGTCGCGCGCACGAGCCCGGGCCTGACCGTGCTGGACAACTGGGACGGCATGGGGATGCGGTCCTCGGGCAGCGTGGACATCGTCTTCGACGGCTGTCCCGTGGACCGCGACCGGGTCCTGCCGCGCGGCGAGCCGGGCGTCCGCGACGACGCGGCGCTCGCCGGGCAGACGGTCAGCTCGATCGCCATGCTGGGTATCTACGTCGGCATCGCCGGGGCCGCCCGTGGGATCGCCGTCGCGGAACTGCGCAGGCGCGGCGGCGCGCCGCCGGCCGGGGTGCGGACCACGATGGCCGGGATCGACGCCCGGCTGTTCGCGCTGCACACCGCGGTGGCGAGCGCGCTGACCACCGCCGACCGGCTCGCCGACGACCTCAGCGGCGACCTCGCCGCCCGGGGCCGCGCGATGATGACGCCCTTCCAGTACGCCAAGCTGCTGGTCAACCGGCACGCCGTGGATGTGGTGGACGACTGTCTGACGCTCGTGGGCGGGGTCGGCTACAGCAACTCCCATCCCCTGGCACGCCTGTACCGCGATGTCCGGGCGGGCGGGTTCATGCACCCCTACAACTTCACGGACGGCGTCGACTACCTGAGCGAAGTGGCACTCGGCCGGTGAGCACCGGGCCGATCAGTACCGGGCAGCACGGGACCGGGATCCCTGGAGTCGGAGGACGTCGATGAAGGTACGGGAACTGACGGTGCGAGGGGCGTTCACGTTCGAGCCGGAGGTGTTCCCGGACGAGCGGGGGCTGTTCGTCTCGCCGTTCCGGGAGGATGCGTTCACGGCAGCGGTCGGCCACCGGCTCTTCCCGGTGCGGCAGACGAATCACAGCCGGTCGCGGCGTGGGGTGGTGCGGGGCGTGCACTACACCGTGACACCGCCGGGCTCGGCCAAGTACGTGTACTGCGCCCGCGGCAGGTCGCTGGACATGGTCGTCGACGTGCGGGTCGGCTCCCCGACGTACGGCCAGTGGGACGCCGTCGAGCTGGACACCCGGGAGTTCCGGGCGGTGTACTTCCCGGTCGGAGTGGGACACGCCTTCGTGGCCCTGGAGGACGACACCGTCATGTCGTACATGCTGTCCGGGGAGTACGTGCAGGCGAACGAACTCGCCGTGTCCGTGCTGGACCCGGCGCTCGGGCTGCCCGTGCCGGGCGACCTGGAGCCCCTGCTGTCCGGCCGGGACCGGGCGGCACCGACCCTGGGGCGGGCCCGGGCCGCCGGGACCCTTCCGGAGTACGCCGCGTGCCGGGCGGTCGAGTCGGAGCTGTGGCCGCCGGCGGGGACACGTGGGGAGGGGTGAGGCGGGCATGCGGGTCGTGGTGCTGGGGGCGACGGGCAGCGTCGGCCGGCAGGTCTGTGCGGCGTACGCGGCGCAGGGGTGGGACGTGCACGGCGTGGCCCGTCACCCGGCACCGCATCTGAACGGGTGCGGGTTCACCGGGCTGGATCTCGCGGCCGCCGCGCCCGGGCGGATCGCCGCGGTGCTGGGCGATCCCCCGGCGGACGTCGTGGTCAACGCGGCGGGCGGCTGGGGCGACACCGAGGAGGAGATGACGTACTCGCACCTGCGGCTGGTGCGGCATCTGGTGAAGGCCCTCGCACTGCTCCCGTACCGGCCCCGGCTGGTCCATCTGGGTTCGGTGCACGAGTACGGTCCCGTCCCGGCCGGCACGCTGCTGCGCGAGGACCTGGTGCCGGAGCCGGTCACGCCGTACGCGCGCATCAAACTGGAGACCTCGTCGGCCGTCCTGACCGCCGCGCGGGCCGGTGTGCTGGACGCGGTGGTGCTGCGCGCGGCGAACATGTCGGGCCCGCACCCGCCGCAGGAGAGTTTCCTGGCCGCCCTGATGGCGCGGGTCAAGGCCGCCCTCGCGCACGGCGGACGGCTGGAGTTGAGCGTCGCCGACGCCCGGCGGGACTTCGTCGACGTGCGGGACGTCGCGCAGGCGGTGGTGCGGGCCGGGCGGGCTCCGGAGGTCGGCGGGCTGGTCGTCAACATCGGGCGCGGCGACGCCGTGCCGATCGGTGACCTGGTCGACTGGCTGCTGGAGGCCGCCGCCTTTCCGGAGGACCGGGTCGACCGCCGGGCCGCGCCGGTCCGGAGCAAGGGCGGCGACTGGACCCGGCTGGACATCGGGCGAGCCCGGCGGCTGCTGCCCTGGGCGCCGCGCATCGGTCTGAGGGACTCCGTCCACAGCATGTGGCGGACCGCGCACGGCACCCCGGGCTGAGGTCACAGGCCCGTGACGACCTCCCGGACCGCGTCGATCACCTTCTCCTGCACGTCGGCGCGCAGCGAGGGGTACATCGGCAGGGAGAAGATCTGGCCGGCCAGCCGCTCGGTCACCGGCAGGTCGCCGGGGCCGTAGCCGAGGTGGGCGAATCCGCTCATGGTGTGGACCGGCCACGGGTAGCTGATGTTCAGATGAATGTCGTAGGCGGTGAGCGCCTCCAGGATGCGGTCCCGTTCGGGGTGGCGCGCCACATACACGTAGTGGACGTGGTCGTTGCCCTCGGCGGTCGTGGGCAGCACCAGGCCGTCGAGGTCGCCGAGTCCCTCCTCGTAGCGGCGGGCGACGGTCCGGCGGCCCTCGACGTAGGCGTCGAGGCGGCGCAGTTTCCGGCGCAGGATCTCGGCCTGCACCTCGTCGAGCCTGCTGTTGTGCCCGGGGGTCTCCACGACGTAGTAGCGCTCCTCCATGCCGTAGTAGCGCAACCGCCGCAGGCGCCGGTCGACCTCCGCGTCCGGCGTCACGACGGCGCCGCCGTCGCCGTAGGCGCCGAGGACCTTGGTCGGGTAGAAGGAGAAGGCCGCCGCATGGCCCTGGGTGCCCACCAGCCGTCCGTGGCGGCGGGCGCCGTGGGCCTGAGCGCAGTCCTCCAGTACCTTCAGGTCGTGCTCGGCGGCGAGCCGGAGCACCGGGGCCATGTCCACGCTCTGTCCGTAGAGGTGGACCGGCAGCAGGCAACGGGTGCGCGGGCCGATCACCGACCGGAGCCGGTCGGTGTCCATGAGGTGGTCGTCCTCCCGCACGTCGACGAAGACGGGGGTGGCGCCTACGGCGTCGATGGCGACCACGGTGGGGGCCGCGGTGTTGGAGACCGTCACGACCTCGTCCCCCGGACCGATGCCGAGTGCCCGCAGGCCGAGGACCAGCGCGTTGGTGCCGTTGTCGACGCCGGTGCAGTGCGGCAGCCCGTGATAGGCGGCGAACTCCTCCTCGAAAGAGCGGACGCTGCTTCCGAGAATGAGCCGGCCGGACTCGAATACGGTTTCCACCGCATCGAGAATGTCGGCGCGTTCTTCCCGGTATTCATCGAGGTATTGCCAGACGTGGGTGGACACGGGACTCCTTGTCGGGGCGCGGTCAGGCGAGCGCGACGGAGGCGGCTGCCGGGACTTCCGGACCGTTCCGGTCGATGCCGGGATCGGCCCGCAGGATCGCGTACTGGAGGTGCTGGAGACGGGCGGACGGTTCCACCCCCAGCTCGTTCACCAGTGTCTTGCGGAGTTTGATGAAGGTTTCGAGGGCCTGGCTCGTGCGGCCCGAGCGGTGGAGGGCGATCATGAACTGGGCCCACAGGTTCTCGTGCATGGGGTGGCGGGCGGTGAGCGCTGACAACTCGGGCAGCAGGCTCGCGTGCCGGCCCAGCCTGAGGTCGGTCTCCACGCGGGCCTCCAGGACACCGAGCCGGCTCTCCTCCAGGCGTGCCACCTCCATGCCGATCCGCAGGCCGGCGTGCACGTCCACAAGCGCGTCCCCGCGCCACAGGTCGAGGGCCTGGCGGAAGCGTGCGGACGCCAGGTCGAGCTCTCCGCGCTCGCACGCCCGCTTGCCCTCCTCGGCGAGACGCTCGAAGGCGTGCACATCGGTGTGGGTGGGGTCCACGTCGAACAGGTAGCCGCCGTAGCAGGTGCGCAGCACATCCTTGGCGGGCCCGTTGTGGCTCGCGCCGAGGGCCACGGTGATGCCCCGGCGCACCTGGAGGATGTAGGTCTGAAGGGTGGTCAGCGCGCTCGCCGGGGGCTGGGTCCCCCAGAGTTCCTCCATCAGCGCGGGCACCGGCACGACGGTTCCTGTCTGGAGGGCGAGCAGGGAGAACACTTGCCGGGGTTTTCTGGCTATCGGGGTCACCGACGTGCCGTTGTGGTGTGCGACGAGCGGGCCCAACATATTGATCTGCATTGCCGGTGCTCCCTCTGTGGCGTTCGGATCGCGTCAGCAGGTGGCATGTTTCCGGCGGCCGAAGGATGTCCTTGGGCGGCCCCGTTTGTTCGGTCCATCCTCGCAAGTGAACGCCCGCTGTGAAAGTGTGTTCGACACCTATCAGGGTTAATTCAGCACGTCCTGATGTGAGAAAGTCACAGGGGTCCGCCGACCGGGGTGTCCGCACCGGGCGCACGGCACGCGGATCAGCGCAGCCGGGCGGGCAGTTCGGTGAGCCGCGCCGTCTGGGCCCCCTTCCGGCTCCACCGCAGTTCGTCGTACGGAACGGCCAGTCGGGCCTCGGGGAATTTGCTGCGCAGTACGCCGATCATCGTGCGCGACTCCAGCTGGGCCAGCTGCTCCCCGATGCAGTAGTGCGGCCCGTCACCGAAGGTGAGCCGCCGCCACGAGGGGCGGTCGGGGTGGAAGGCGTGCGGGTCGTCGTGATGGCGGCCGTCGGTGTTGGTGCCCTCGATGTCCACCAGCACCGGCGCTCCGCGGGGCAGCCGGACGCCGCCGAGGACCACCTCCGTGGCCGTGAACCGCCACAACGTGTAGGGCACCGGCGGGTGGTAGCGCAACGCCTCCTCCACGAACCGGGAGACGGCGTCGTCATCGGCGTCCGCCGCGAGGCGGCCCGCCAGGACCTCCGCGAGCAGGAAGCCGAGGAAGGAGCCGGTGGTGTCGTGCCCCGCGAAGATGAGCCCGGTGATCATGTAGACGAGCTGGTCGTCGGAGACCGAGCCGAACTCGGCCTGCGCGCGCTCGTACAGCACGCGGGTCATGGTCCGGGTGTCGTTCCGCCGGGCCGAGCGCACGGCTTCGAGGAGCAGGCTCTCCAGGGCCGAGGTGTCCGGCACGCCCCCGGCGGGGTCCGCGCCGCCCCCCTCGCCGCTCTGCGGGCTGCCGAGGCCGAGTGCCTTGAGGACGCTGACGGCCTCACGTGCCATCGCCGGATCGGTCACCGGCACGCCGAGCAGCTCGCAGATGACCAGCAGCGGGAAGTGGTACGCGAAGCCGCCGATCAGCTCGGCCGGTTCGCCCGACCGGTCGGAGGCGTCGGCGAGTTCGGTGAGCAGCCGGTCGGCGACGGCGGCGATGCGGTCCGTCCGCTCGGCCAGCCGGCGCGGGTTGAACGCGGGCGCGTGGATGCGGCGCAGGCGCCGGTGGGCCTCGCCGTCCACCGCGATGAGCGTGAACGGACGCAGCTCCGGAACGGGGCTGTCAAGACCGTCGTCCACCCCCTGCCAGGCCGCGGGAGCGAGGTCGGGGTCCTTCACGAACCGGGGATCCGCCAGCACCTCGCGGGCGAGGGCGTCGTCGGTGACGACCCAGGCGGGTCCGCCCGCGGGGGCGTTCACCTCGACGACCGGGCCCGCCTCCCGGAAGACGTCGTGCACCTCGGGCTTGCGCTGCATGGTCATCACGGGACACGCGAACGGGTCGACGGCCACCCGGGGCGCCCCGCCGCTCACGCGGCACCGCCCGCCGCCGCGGGGTACCCCTCCCGCAGTTCGACCACCGAGAAGCCGGCCCCGTGCGGGTCGAGCAGGTCCGCCCGCCGCCCCCTGGGCGTGTCGGCGGGCTCGTTCTCGACGGAGCCGCCGAGTTCCACGGCGCGCCGGGCCGTCGCGTCGCAGTCGCGCACGGCGAACAGCACGGCCCAGTGCGGCCGTACCGCGCCGGTGACGCCCAGCGTCCGGGTACCGGCGACAGGTGTGTCTGCGATGTACCAGACCGGGTCGGTCACGCCCTCCAGGCCGGTGTCGACCGGAGCCAGTCCGAGAGTCGCCGGGTAGAAGTCCCGGGCGGCCCCGGGGCCGTCGGTCACCAACTCGACCCAGCCGACCGAGCCGGGCACACCGGTCACCTCCGCGCCCTCCATGAATCCCTTGCGCCAGACCGCGAACGCGGCCCCGGCGGGGTCGGAGAAGACCGCCATCCGGCCGAGGCCGAGGACATCCATCGGGGTCATGATGACCTCGCCGCCCGCCGTCTCGACCCGCTTGGTCAGCGCGTCGGCGTCGTCGGTGGCGAAGTACACGGTCCAGATGGCCGGCATGCCGTGCTGGTCGTTCCCGGGCCCGTACGGCCGGTGGTAGGGGGTGTCGATCTGGTGGCGGGCGACCGCGGCGACCAGCTTCCCGTCGGAGCTGAACGTCGTGTACCCCCCGGCGCCCGGGTCACTGACCACAGTGGCGGTCCAGCCGAACAGGCCGGTGTAGAAGTCGGCCGAGGCGGCGACGTCGGGCGAACCGAGGTCGAACCATGCGGGGGCGCCGGGCGCGAACCTGGTCACGAGTCGTTCCTTTCGATGGATCGGCACACGAGCGTCTGCGCTCGCGGATGAGACGGACATGCGGGCGCGGCGGTCAGTGCGCGGTGTCGCCGACGGCGGCCGCGCCGGCCTCCCAGAGCTTCGCCGCGAGGCCGGCGTCGGCGGTCGGGCCGCTCACCGGGGACAGCCGCCGGTCGCTGTAGTAGCCGCCCGTGGTCAGCTCCCCGGCCGGTGCGGTCGCCAGCCACACGAGGGTGTCGGCGCCCTTCGCCGAGGAGCGCAGGAAGGGGTTGAACCGGAAGTAGGACGAGGCGACCGTGCCCCGTCCGATGCGGGTGCGGACCTGGCCGGGGTGGTAGCTGACCGCCAGCACCTCCGGCCAGCGCCTGGCGGCCTCCGCCGCGGTCATGATGTTGGCCTGTTTGGACGTGCCGTACGCCTGGCCCGCGCTGTAGCGGTGACGGTCGCCGTTGAGGTCGTCCGGGTCGATCCGGCCCTGGGTGTACGCGTCGGACGAGGTGAGGATCAGCCTCCCGCCCGCGAGCCGCTCCCGCAGCAGCCGTGCCAGCAGGAAGCCCGCGAGGTGGTTGACCTGGAGGGTGGCCTCGAACCCGTCCGGGGTCGTGGTGCGCGACCAGAACATGCCGCCGGCGTTGCTGGCCATGACGTCGATGCGCGGGTACCGGTCCCGCAGCCGCTCTCCCAGGTCGCGCACCTGGCGCAGCTCGGTGAAGTCCGCGCGGAAGGCGTCCGGGGCCGGGCCCGCGGTCCGGGACACCTCGTTCGTGACGGCCCGCAGACGCTCGGGATCCCGGCCGACGAGCACGAGGTGAGCCCCCTGGCGGGCGAGCGCGAGGGCCGCCGCTCGGCCGATGCCGGACGTGGCCCCGGTGACGAGCACCGTCCGGCCCGGCAGGCCGCCGCGCGGTGTCCCGTGGTGCGCAGTGGAGGCCGTCATGCCGCCGCCCGCAGCCTCTCGTTGACGAAAGCCAGCATGCCGTGCGGCGTCCTGATCTCCGCCAGTTCCTCCTCGGGCAGCTTCACCCCATAGGTCCGCTCGATGTGGTTGACCGTTTCCAGGACGGCCAGGGAGTCGAGCCCGAGGTCCTCGAAGGTCACGGCGTCCGCGTCCGCGAGGTCGGGGACCTCGTCCTCCCCCAGGCTCTGCCGCATGATCTCCCGCAGTTCCGCCAGGCTGAGCTCAGCCATCCCTGCTCCTCCGTACCGGTTGCTGCACGACGTGTACGGCCCGTCCGGGACCGCGGCGACCACCCTCGGTTCCGCGGGTCCAGTCGTACTGGAGCGGCGGTGGACCGGCGGTTGTCCGCCCCGCCTCGAGACACGCGGAACAGGTTGGGCACGGCGCCGGCCTGCGGGCGCACGCGGCCGGACCGGGACCGGGCCACCTGAGGCCATCACACGACTCGAGGGATGACCATGGACGCGCTTGCGGCGGACGACGTGCCGACGACCGAGTCGGCGGATTCGGCGGACCCCGGCACCTACCTCCAGATACAGCGGTTCTACGCCCGGCAGATGCAGCTCCTGGACGACGGCAGGGCCGAGGACTGGGCGCGCACGTTCACCCGCGACGGCGTCTTCGAGGTGGGGGGCGAGGCGGTCCGCGGGGTCACGGACATCGCACGGGCCGCGCGGCGGACCACGGACCGGTTCGCCGCCGAAGGGGTCACCCGACGGCACTGGATCGGCATGCTGACCGTCGGCGGAAAGCCCGACGAGGCCACGGCCCGCAGTTACGCGGTGGTGCTGGAGACGCCGCGCGACGGCGACCCGGTGCTGCGCCGCAGCACGGTGTGCACGGACGTCCTGGTGCGGGAGGCGGGCGAGTGGCGCGTCAAGCACCGCACCGTCACCCGGGACGGGCTGGACTGACCGTGCGTGCCCTCCCGGCCCTCTCGGTGCGCCGGCACAGCGGCGCCGCGATGACCGCCCAGATCGCCCGGTCCGTCCTCGCCCGGGACGGCCTGGGCGGTGGCATGGACCGTTTCTGGGCGTGGTACGCCGACCGTTCGGCGCGGGTGGTGCACCGCACCGAACGGATTCCACTGGACGCCCTCAAGGGGTGGGACCGCCACCCGGTCACCGGGGCCGTCTCCCACCACACCGGGAGGTTCTTCAGCATCGAGGGACTGGACGTGCACATCCCGGGCGCCCCCGTGCCGCGCTGGTCCCAGCCGATCGTGAACCAGCCCGAGGTGGGCATCCTCGGCTTCCTGGTGAAGGAGCGCCACGGGGTCCTCCACTGCCTCGTCCAGGCCAAGTTCGAGCCCGGCAACCCGGGCGGGCTCCAGCTCTCCCCGACGGTCCAGGCCACCCGCAGCAACTACACGCGGGTGCACGGCGGCAAGGCCGTCCCGTACCTGGAGCACTTCCGCGACACCGCCGGACGGCAGGTGGTTGCCGACGTGCTCCAGTCCGAACAGGGCTCCTGGTTCTACCGCAAGCGCAACCGCAACATGATCGTCCAGGTGTTCGGCGAGGTCCCGCTGCACGAGGACTTCCACTGGCTGACGCTGGGCCAGCTGCACCGGCTGCTGGGGGTCGAGAACCTCGTGAACATGGACGCGAGGACGGTGCTGGCCTGCCTGCCGTTCGCGAGCGAGGGAGCGCACCCGCTGGCCGACGCGGAACCGGCCGGAGCCGACGGCCCCGGGGGCGGCCACCCGGTGGCCCCTGCCCGCCCCGACGGCGGCGAGAGCCGGGTGGACGCCGGTTTCCACCACTCCCTCGTGCGGTCGTGCGCGGCGACCGAGGGCAGCCTGCACAGCACCGTGGACATCGTCAGCTGGATCTCCGACCTGCGCAGCCGCACCGACGTGGTGACCCGCCCGGCCGCGTTGAACGCCCTGCCGCACTGGTACGAGCGGGACGGCGCGATCGCCCATGAGAGCGGCCGCTTCCTGGAGGTGATGGCCGTCGACGTGACGGCCGCCTCACGGGAGGTGCCCGGCTGGAGCCAGCCGATGATCGAGCCCAGGGACCAGGGGGTCGCGGCCTTCCTGGTCCGGCGGATCGACGGGGTCCTCCACGTTCTGGCGCACGCGCGCGTGGAGCCCGGCTATGTCGACGTCGTGGAGATCGCGCCCACCGTGCAGTGCACCCCGGGCAGTCTGCACGCCCTGCCCGCCGAGGCCAGGCCCCGCTTCCTCGACGCCGTGCTGGAGGCTCCGCCCGAGCGCGTGCGCTACGCGACCGCCCTCGCGGAGGAGGGGGGCCGCTTCCACCACGCGGTGAACACCTACATGATCGTCGAGGCCGACCGCGACATCCCGGACGGCGGCGACTACCGCTGGCTGACGCTCCACCAACTGGTCGGGCTGCTGCGTCACTCCCACTACGTCAACGTCCAGGCCCGCACCCTGGTCGCCTGTCTGCACAGCCTGTCCACGGGCTCGCCCGCCACCCGCTCGGCCGTGCCGTCCGCCCCGCCCCGGAGGTGAGTTCCCCGTGCGCGTCCTGTTCGCCACCATGGCCGCGCGGTCCCATGTCTACGCCCAGGTCACCCTGGCGTC
The DNA here is from genome assembly GCF_001419695.1 of Streptomyces prasinopilosus. Taxonomy (GTDB): domain Bacteria; phylum Actinomycetota; class Actinomycetes; order Streptomycetales; family Streptomycetaceae; genus Streptomyces; species Streptomyces prasinopilosus. The sequence continues at coordinate 21,479 of NZ_LIRG01000043.1, read as the reverse complement.
GGCACTGCGGACCGCGGGGCACGAAGTGCTCGTGGCCAGCCAGCCCGACGTCCTCGACGACATCGTCCGGGCCGGTCTCACCGCCGTGCGGATCGGGGAGGACCTCAACATCGAGGAGGAGACCCGGGAGGCCAACGCCGGCTTCCAGGACGACCGCAACCTCGGCGGTCTCGCCATGAGCAACACCCGTCACGACCCCTTCCCGTGGGACCACGCGCTCGGCATGTTCACCGCGATGACCGCCATGGTCTTCCAGAACGTGAACCCCGAGCCCATGGTCGACGACCTCGTCGACCTCGCCCGCGACTGGCGGCCGGACCTCGTGGTCTGGGACCCGCTGACCCTGGCCGGTCCGGTGGCCGCCCGGCTCAGCGGGGCGGCGCACGCCCGGCTGCTGTTCGGCCCGGACCAGATGGGCCGGAACAGGACGGCGTTCCGCGCCCTGCTCGACCGGCAACCGCCCGGGCTGCGCGACGACCCGCTGGCCGAGTGGCTCACCTGGACGCTGGAGCGGTGCGGCGGCAGCGCCGGGGACATGAGCGAGGAACTGGTCCTCGGGCAGTGGACGATCGACCCCACGCCGCCGTCGATGCGCATCCCCCTGGACCTGCCCTGGGTGCCGGTGCGCTACGTGCCGTACAACGGGCCCTCCCTGCTCCCGGACTGGCTGCGCGAGCCGCCCCGCCGCCCGCGGCGCCTGTGCCTGACGCTCGGTGTGTCCCTCGGCGAGGCCACGGGCGCCGGCACGGTCGCCGCCTCCGACGTCCTGGCGGCCGTGGACGGCCTGGACGTGGAGGTCGTCGCCACCCTGCCGCGGGAGCTGCGCGAGGAGCTCGGCACCCTGCCGGCGAACGTGCGGGCTGTGGACTTCGTCCCGCTGAACGCCCTGCTGCCGTCCTGCTCGGGCATCATCCATCACGGCGGGTCCGGCACGTTCATGACCGCCCTGGTGCATGCGGTGCCGCAGCTGATCGTGCCCGACATGATGTGGGACGCCATGGAGAAGGCGCACGGCCTGGCCCGCAGCGGTGCGGGCGGCTACGTGGACGCCCGGGACGTCTCGCCGGAACTGCTGCGCGAGCGCGTCCTCGCCCTGCTCGACGACCCTTCCTACGCCGCCGGGGCGCACCGGGTGCGCGCCGAGATCGTCGGGACGCCGAGCCCGAACGACATCGTGCCCGTGCTGGAGCGGCTGACTGCCGAGCACCGGACCGGCAGGGCAGAGCGACGCCCGGCCCTCGAGCCACCCTCCACCGGCGGTGCCTAGCCTCGCCGCATGGAGAACACACAGCGATCCGTGATCGTGACCGGCGGCGGCTCCGGCATCGGACGAGCCGTCGCCCGCGCCTTCGCCGCCCGGGGCGATCGTGTCCTCGTCGTGGGCAGGACCCCGGGCCCGCTGGCGGAGACGGTGGACGGGCACAAGGACGCGCACACGCTGGCCGTGGACATCACCGACCCCGCGGCGCCGGAGGCGGTCGCCCGGGAGGCGCGCGAGCGGCTCGGCGGCGTGGTCGACGTGCTCGTGAACAATGCCGCCACGGCCGCCTTCGGACACCTGGGCGAGTTGGACCGCGCCGCGGTGGAGACGCAAGTGGCCACGAACCTCGTGGCCCCGGTGCTGCTCACCCAGGCGCTGCTCGGCCCGCTGGAGACCGCTTCCGGCCTGGTGGTGAACATCGGTTCGGCGGGCGCGCTCGGCCGGCGGGCCTGGCCGGGGAACGCGGTGTACGGGGCGGCCAAGGCGGGCCTGGACCTGCTGACGCGGTCCTGGGCCGTGGAACTCGGTCCCCGCGGCATCCGCGTGGTCGGTGTCGCCCCGGGGGTGATCGAGACCGGCGCGGGGGTCCGGGCGGGGATGTCCCGGGAGGCGTACGACGGCTTCCTGGAAGCCATGGGCCGGCGCGTCCCGCTCGGCCGCGTGGGCCGGCCCGAGGACGTCGCGTGGTGGGTGGTGCGGCTCGCCGATCCCGAAGCCGTCTACGCCAGCGGCGCCGTGCTGGCTGTGGACGGGGGTCTCTCGGTGACGTGAGGCCCCCCGGTCCGGACACCCGCGGGGCGCCCTCCGCTCACCGCAGGGCGCCCCGCCCGCGCTCGCCGGGGGGAGATCGTCCCGGGCACCGACCGGGACGCGGCGGGCCCCGCCCCGGGGGAACCGGGACAGGGCCCGTACGGGCTCGGGACGTACGCCTCAGGCGCCGGACTCGGCGTACCGCCTGGCCGCTTCCAGGGTCAGGAGGCTGTTGCGGCCCAGGGCCCGGCGGACGAAGTCCACGGCGTCCGCCTCACTCGCCCCGGCACCGAGGACGCCGGGGATCGCCGACCGGGCCACGGACACGGTGTGGGCCGAGGTGACGGCGATCCCGTCCCCGTCGTCGGCAGGCCGGACCGACCAGCGGCCGAGGTGGAGCGAGAGCAGCGGCGGCGTACGCAGCTGCTTGTAGACGATGACGTGCCGTTCGGGGAAGCACACCCGCACCGACGCGGTGGTGTGTACCGAGCCGTCCGCGGTGAGGGTGTCCATCTCCATGTGCTGGAGCCCCGGTTCCTCCTCCTTGACCGCGATCCGCGCGACGTGGGAGAGACGTTCCTCCCAGAGGTCGCTGCGGTGGAGGAAGTCGTAGACTTCCTCGGCCCGTCCGTGGACGGTGACGGTGTCCTCGAAGGTCGTCGGCGCGGTGCCGTCGGGCCGTTCGAGCGCGGTGCGCAGGGACGCCAGTTCCGCTTCGCTGTTGCGGTCCACGGCCCGGTGGATCCAGTCGATCGTCTCCGGGTCGTCGTTCACGGCCCGGAAGTCGTGCGTGAGCCGCACCCGGGCGCCGCCGTCACCGGCCTCCTCGACGATCCATTCGCCGCCCATCGCGGCGACGGGGCGGGCGGACACCTCCTGCCGGAAGCGGATGCGCCGGGCCCGTTCGTCGAGTTCGCGCCGCGACGTCCAGGTGCGCAGCGAGCCGTTGGCGGTGGCCCAGATGCGGATGCGCTCGGTGGAGCGGGTGCGCTCGATCTGTTCGACGTGGACGCTGGGCGGGAACACGGCGGGCCACGCCCGGGCGTCGGCGAGTGCGGCGAACACGGCGTCCGGCGCGGCGGAGGTGTGGATCTCGTGTTCGGTCTGCTGAAGCGGCGACGCGGACATCTGCCCTCCTGGGTTCGGGTCTCGGACGATCAGTAACTGCCGAGGCCACCACAGACGTTGATGGCCTGGGCCGTGATCGGGTCGGCGCTGTCGGAGGCCAGGTAGTGCACCGTCCCGGCCACCTCCTCGGGCGTCGAGTAGCGTCCGAGGGGGATCTTCGCCTGGAACTTCTCCAGGACGTCGTCCTCGGTGACGCCCCAGAAGGCGGCATAGCGCTGCCGGACGCCCTGTGCCATGGGTGTCTCGACATACCCGGGGCAGACGGCGTTGACGGTGACGCCCGTCTTGGCCAGCTCCAGCGCGACGGCCTTCGTGAACCCGATCAGGCCGCTCTTGGATGCGGAGTAGGGGGCGCCGAGGGCCACTCCCTGCTTGCCTCCCGTGGAGGCGATGTTGATGATCCGGCCCCATCCGCGCTCCGACATGCCGCCGGCGGCGAGGACGGCGCGGGTGACCCGGAAGGCCCCGTTGAGGTTGGTGTCGACGACGTCCAGCCAGAGGTCGTCGGTGATCTCGGCGGTCACACCTCCACCGCCGCGGCCCGCGTTGTTGACGAGGATGTCGATCCGCTCGAAGCGGTCCCGGGCCGTACGGACCAGCCGGTCGACGTCGTCGGTGCTCCGCACGTCGCACGGCGCGCCGTCCACCTCCAGTCCCGATGCCTGAAGTTCCTTCACGGTGCCGGTGACGGCGCTCTCGCTGCGAGCGCACAGGAACACCCGGGTCCCGTCCCGGGCGAGCTTGCGCGCCACCGCGAGACCGATGCCGCTGGTTCCCCCGGTCACGAGTGCGACCCGGTCGGCTGCCTCGGACATGGTCCTCCCTTCGACGGAGCATCAACCTCACACCCCGCGCTCGAGCCGCGCTTGACGACCCGGCTTCCAGAGGGGGTCGAGCGGCGCCGCAGAGCCTCGGAGTCCGGCGTGACCGCCCCCGCGCGGGCCCGGCCGCACCGTCTCACCGATGTTCCCCACACCTGGACCAACGGACCCGTGGAGCAGCGATGCCTCTGCCAGAACCGAACGACGCCGGCTCCGGAACGGTGACGTTCGTCAACCGATTCACCCTGAGCGGATCCGCCGAGGACTTCGAGGCGGCGTTCGCCGGAACGGCCGAGTTCCTGTGCCGCCGGCCCGGCTTCCGCTGGCACACCCTGCTGGTGCCCGCGGACACCGGTCGCGGCCCGGCGGACGCCCGCCCGCAGTACGTGAACATCGCGGTCTGGGACGACGAAGCCTCCTTCCGCGCCGCCGTGGCACACCCGGATTTCCCGGCCCACGCGTCCGCCCTGCGGGCCCTGAGCACCAGCGAACCGACTCTGTACCGGCACCGCCAGGTCCGTGTCGCGCCGGACGTCGCGGCCCCGAGCGGGCCCGGAGGGCGGACGAGGTGAGCCGGCGGGTCGTCATCACCGGGATCGGCGTGGTGGCTCCCGGCGCCACCGGGACCAAGCCGTTCTGGGAGCTCCTGCTGTCCGGAACCACCGCCACCCGCGCCATCAGCACGTTCGACGCCACGTCCTTCCGCTCCCGTGTCGCCGCCGAGTGCGACTTCGATCCGGTGGCGGCGGGGTTGTCCGAGGAGCAGGCCCGGCACCTCGACCGGGCCGGGCAGTTCGCGCTGGTCGCCGGCCAGGAGGCGCTCGCCGACAGCGGGCTGAGGATCGAGGAGGACGTCGCGCACCGGGTCGGGGTGTGCGTGGGCACCGCCGTCGGCTGCACCCAGAAGCTGGAGTCGGAGTACGTCGCGCTCAGCGCGGGCGGAGCGCACTGGGTCGTGGACCCCGACCGGGGATCGCCCGAGCTGTACGACTACTTCGTGCCCAGCTCCCTCGCCGCCGAAGTGGCCTGGCTCGCCGGGGCGGAGGGGCCCGTGAACATCGTCTCGGCCGGGTGCACCTCGGGGATCGACTCCATCGGGTACGCCTGCGAGCTCATCCGCGAGGGAGCGGTGGACGCCATGGTCGCGGGCGGGGTGGACGCCCCCATCGCGCCGATCACGGTGGCCTGCTTCGACGCCATCCGGGCGACCTCCGACCACAACGACACGCCCGGGACCGCCTCGCGTCCCTTCAGTCGCAGCCGCAACGGCTTCGTGCTGGGCGAGGGCGGTGCGATCGTGGTCCTGGAGGAGGCGGAGGCGGCCCTGCGCAGGGGTGCGCGGATCTACGCCGAGATCGGCGGATACGCCTCACGCAGCAACGCCTACCACATGACCGGGCTGCGCGCCGACGGCGCCGAGATGGCGGCGGCGATCACCGCGGCGCTCGACGAGGCCCGCCGCGTCCCCTCGGACGTGGACTACGTCAACGCCCACGGAACGGCGACGAAGCAGAACGACCGGCACGAGACCTCCGCGTTCAAGCGCTCCCTGGGGGACCACGCGTACCGGGTGCCCATCAGCTCCATCAAGTCGATGATCGGCCACTCCCTGGGGGCGATCGGCTCGCTCGAAGTGGCGGCGACGGCCCTGGCCGTGGAATACGGGGCGATCCCGCCGACCGCGAACCTACACGAACCGGATCCCGAACTCGACCTGGACTACGTCCCCCTGACGGCGCGTGAACGGCGGGTGCGGCACGCGCTGACGGTGGGCAGCGGCTTCGGCGGCTTCCAGAGCGCCATGCTGCTGAGCCGTTTCGAGAGGTGAGCCCCATGACAAGTACCGCGGCGCGGACCGCGTCCTCGCAGTTCCCCGTGTCGCCCTCGGCCCGGCGGGACCGCACGGTGGTGACGGGCCTCGGCATCGTCGCCCCCAACGGACTGGGGGTGCGCGCGTACTGGGACGCCGTCCTGAACGGCCGCAGCGGCATCGGGCCGCTGCGGCGGTTCGCCGGCGACGGCCGCCTGGGCCGGCTGGCCGGGGAGGTGGACGATTTCGTCCCCGGGGACCATCTGCCGAAGCGGCTGCTGGCGCAGACCGACCCGATGACCCAGTACGCGCTGGCCGCCGCCGACTGGGCGTTGCGGGAGGCCCGTTGCTCCCCCTCGTCGCCCCTGGACGCCGGTGTGATCACGGCCAGCGCGTCCGGCGGCTTCGACTTCGGCCAGCGGGAGTTGCAGAACCTCTGGAGCAAGGGGCCGGCCCACGTCAGCGCGTACATGTCGTTCGCCTGGTTCTACGCCGTCAACACCGGGCAGATCGCCATCCGGCACGATCTGCGCGGCCCGGTCGGTGTGGTGGTGACCGAGCAGGCGGGCGGCATCGACGCCCTCGCGCACGCTCGCCGCAAGGTCCGGGGCGGAGCCGAGCTGATCGTCTCGGGCGCCGTGGACTCGTCCCTGTGCCCGTACGGCATGGCGGCCCAGGTGAAGTCGGGCCGGCTGAGCGGCTCGGACGACCCGGCGGCCGGGTACCTGCCGTTCGACCGGCGGGCGGCCGGACACGTGCCCGGCGAAGGAGGGGCGATCCTCACCGTCGAGGACGCGGAGCGGGCCGCCGCGCGGGACGCCGCGGTGTACGGGGAGATCGCGGGGTACGGTGCGAGCTTCGACCCCCCGCCCGGCTCCGGCCGCCCCCGCACGCTCGCCCGTGCCGTCGAAACGGCACTGGCCGACGCCGGGCTGGACGCATCCGACGTGGCCGTGGTGTTCGCCGACGGCGCGGCCGTGCCCGAACTGGATGCGGCCGAGGCGGAGGCCCTGGCGTCGGTCTTCGGGCCGCGCCGGGTCCCGGTGACGGTCCCCAAGACCCTCACCGGCCGGCTGTACTCGGGCGCCGGGCCGCTGGACGTGGCGACCGCGCTGCTGGCGCTGCGGGACGGGGTGGTCCCGGCGACCGCCCACGTCGACCCCGACCCGGACCTGCCGCTCGACGTGGTAACCGGGCGGCCCCGGCCCCTGGCCGACGGCGGGGCGGCCCTGGTCGTCGCCCGCGGCCACGGAGGGTTCAACAGCGCCCTGGTGGTCCGGGGGGCGGCGTGAGCGTGCCGGAGGCGACGTCCGGGGACATCCACGTGGCCGGCTGCGGCGTCTGGCTGCCCCCGCCGGTGACCACGGAGCAGGCCCTGGCCGCCGGCCACTGCGACCGCAGGCTCGCCTCCTCGACGGGGGTGCTGTCGGTGGCGGTCGCCGACAAGGAGACCCCGGCGGAGATGGCGGCGCTGGCGGCCCGGACCGCTCTGGACCGCTCCGGCGTCGAACCGGCCCACGTCGACCTCGTCCTGCACGCCAGTCTGTACTTCCAGGGGCACCATCTGTGGGCGCCGGCCTCCTACGTCCAGCGGGTGGCCGTCGGGAACCACTGTCCCGCCATGGAGGTGCGGCAGGTGTCCAACGGCGGTATGGCCGCCCTGGAACTGGCCCGCGCCTACCTGCTGGCCGCCCCGGACCGGGCGGCCGCGCTGATCACGACGGGCGACCGGATGCATCCGCCGGGCTTCGACCGCTGGCGCAGCGACCCCGGCACGGTGTACGCCGACGGCGGTACCGCCCTCGTGCTCTCCCGGCGGGGCGGCTTCGCCCGGTTGCGCAGCCTGGTGACGGTCTCGGAACCGGTGCTGGAGGGCATGCACCGGGGCGGGCACCCGTTCGGCCCGCCGTCTCCCGAGGAGCAGCGGACCGTTGACCTGGACGCGTACAAGCGGGCATACGTGGCCGAGGCGGGGAGCCCGTTCAGCGTCGCACGGGTCTCGGCGGGCCAGGAGGAGGCACTGACCGGGGCGCTGGAGGCGGCCGGGGTCGGCCTCGACGACATCAGCCGGGTCGTGTTGCCGCACATGGGGCGGCGCCGGCTGAGCGCCGCCTACTTCACCAAGTGGGACATCGAACCCGAGCGCACCACCTGGGAGTTCGGACGGCGGACCGGTCACCTGGGAGGCGGTGACCCCATCGCCGGGTTCGACCACCTCGTCGGCTCCGGCCGCCTCGCCCCCGGGGAGCTGTGTCTGCTGGTCAGCGTCGGCGCCGGCTTCAGCTGGTCGTGCGCCGTCGTGGAGTTGCTGGAACGCCCGTCGTGGGCGGCCGCCCCGGCCGCCCGGTGAGGAGCCCGTCATGGATGCGCCCGCGATTCTCCTGATGTTCCCCGGACAGGGGTCCCAGCACCCGCGGATGGCCGCCGGCCTGTACGGATCCGAACCGGCCTTCACGGCCGCCGTGGACGAGGTCTTCGACGCGTACGACGAGGTCGGTCACGGCGAGGGTGGGCGGCTGCGTGCCGACTGGCTGAGCGACCGTCCCGCCGTGCCGCTGGACCACGTCACCCGTTCCCAGCCATTGCTGTTCGCGGTGGACTACGCCCTCGGCCGGGCGGTGACGGCCGCGACCGGCCGGCCGTGGGCGCTGCTGGGCCACAGCGTCGGGGAGATGGCGGCGGCCGCGCTCGCCGGGGTGTTCACCCTGCGCGACGCGGCGGACCTCCTGCTGGACCGGGTGCGACGGCTGGCCCGGGCACCGGCCGGGGGGATGCTGGCGGTCGCCGCGGGCGAGGACGCGCTGGGTCCGTGTCTCGGAGACGGGGAGGTGGTGGTCGCGGCGGTCAACTCGCCCCGCCAGACCATCCTCGCAGGGCCCCTCGCACCGCTCGCCCGGGTCGCCCGGACGCTGCGGGAAGCGGGGCTGACGTGCCGTGAGGTGCCCTCGCTGACCGCCTTCCACAGTCCGATGCTGGCCCCGTACGCGGCGGGGGCGGCCGAGCGGTTCGCCGCCACGCCGGTGGCGGCGCCGTCCATCCCCCTCCGCTCCGGCTACCGGCCGGGACCGGTGACCGGACAGCTGGCCGCCGACCCGTCGTACTGGGCCGGGCACCCCGTGGAGACGGTCCGCTTCTGGCCGGCCCTGGACGCGGTGCTCAGCTCCCGCACGGGCGTGATCTGCCTGGAGACGGGGCCGGGGCAGGGGCTGAGCACCCTCGCCCGCCGCCATCCGACGGTGCGGTCCGGGCAGAACGCGGTGGTGCCCCTGCTACCGCCGCGGGCCGGCACCGCCGAGGCGGACCGGACGTCCGTGGCGGCGGCGCTGGCCGTGGTGCGCGAGCGGGGCACCGTGCTCAGTGGGCGACCCGGGCGGTGACGAAGCGGACCGGCACGTCGATGGCGAGGGCCCCGGTGGCGTCGCTCAGCTCGTCGAGTCCCTCGACGAGCCGTGCGCGCAGTTCCGTCCGCTGTGCCTGCGGGAGGTTCTGCCACAGCAGACGCATGCCCTGGGTGTGGGACCAGTCCACCCACGCCTCGCTGGACAGGGCTGTCATCCGCACCGGCTCGTCGGTGACGGCGACCGAGGTGTAGCCGCAGCCCTCCAGGGCGCGGACGAGGTCTTCGGCCCGCTCCAGCCAGCTGTTGAACCGCCGGACCAGCGCCTCGGGCCGCCACTGTTCGGGCAGGTGCTCCAGCAGCGTCCGCGGGATGAGCGGGGTGAACTCCGGCGGCAGGAACGGGAACGTGCCGGCGCGGAAGACCGGGCTGGTGAACGCGACCCTGCCCCCGTGGTCGAGGATTCCGGCGTAGCGCGCCAGCGCCCCCACCGCGTCCGGCAGGAAGATGACGCTGTAGCTCCCCATGACCAGGTCGAAGGAGCGCGCCGGGAGTTCGGGCGCCTCCGCGTCCATCACCTCGAGGGTGATATTCCGCAGACCGCGTTCGGCGGCTTCCCCGCGAGCCTCCTCGATCATTCCGGGAGCGATGTCGATCCCGTGGACACGCCCCCGGGGACCGACCTTCCGCGCAGCCGAAAAAAGGCACGCGCCACGCCCGCAGCCGATGTCGAGCACTCGTTCACCGGCGGCCGGCTCCGCGATTTCCACCAGGCGGGAACCCATGGGCGTGAAGAATTCCACTCCCAGCCGGTCGTAGGTCGACGACGACTGGTCGAAGGCGTGTGCCACCTGCTCTTTGTAGGACGAATCCTGCACCGTCGGCTCCTGCCTCTGCGATTCGGGCTCTTCCCGACTTCCCAGTGTTCGACCCCTACTTGAAGGGTGGTGGAGTGCCGTTCGAGGCGCCTCCGAAACCCTTGTACGCCACCGCGGAAAGAAACAACACTTGTTGCCGCGGTCACCGCCGGTGTCGCCGTTTCCGATACGGAAGGGAAAGAATAATGAGCACGCAGATCGATCTGGTCCGCCGCATGGTGGAGGCGTACAACACGGGAAAGACCGACGACGTCGCGGAATTCATTCACCCCGAGTACCTGAACCCCGGCGCGCTGGAGCACAACCCGGAGCTGCGCGGCCCGGAGGCGTTCGCGGCCGCCGTCACCTGGCTCAAGTACGCCTTCTCCGAGGAGGCGCACCTGGAGGAGATCGGGTACGAGGAGAACGGCCCGTGGGTACGGGCGAAGCTCGCCCTCTACGGCCGGCACGTCGGCAACCTCGTCGGCATGCCGGCGACCGGGCGCCGGTTCTCCGGTGAGCAGATCCACCTCATCCGCATCGTCGACGGCAGGATCCGCGACCACCGCGACTGGCCCGACTACCTCGGCACCTACCGCCAGCTCGGCGAGCCCTGGCCCGCTCCCGAGGGCTGGCGCCCCTGAACCCCCTCATCCGCCGACGCCACGACAGGAGCACGGACACACCCATGACAGCCGAACCGACGGTCGCGGCCCGACCGCAGCAGATCGACGCCCTCAGGACCCTGATCCGCCTCGGAAGCCTGCACACCCCCATGGTCGTCCGGACGGCCGCCACCCTGCGGCTCGTCGACCACATCCTGGCCGGGACCCGCACCGCGGAGGCCCTGGCGGCCAAGACCGGCACCCGGCCCGAGACACTCCTGCGGCTGATCCGCCACCTGGTGGCGATCGGGCTGCTCGAGGAGGACGCACCGGACGAGTTCGTCCCGACCGAGGTCGGGGAGCTGCTCGCCGACGACCACCCGGCCGCGCAGCGCGCCTGGCACGACCTGACGCAGACCGTGGCGCGGGCCGACATCTCCTTCACCCGCCTTCCCGACGCCGTCCGGACCGGCCGCCCCACGTACGAGTCGATCTACGGCAAGCCGTTCTACGAGGACCTGGCCGGCCGCCCCGACCTGCGCGCGTCCTTCGACTCGCTGCTCGCCTGCGACCAGGACGTCGCCTTCGACGCTCCGGCCGCCGCGTACGACTGGACGGACGTCCGGCACGTGCTGGACGTGGGCGGCGGCAAGGGGGGGTTCGCCGCGGCCATCGCGCGCCGGGCCCCGCACGTGTCGGCCACCGTGCTGGAGATGGCGGGCACCGTGGAGACCGCCCGCGCCTACCTGAAGGGCGAGGGCCTTTCCGATCGCGTCGACGTCGTCGAGGGGGATTTCTTCGAGCCGCTGCCCCGCAGGGCGGACGCGATCATCCTCTCCTTCGTCCTCCTCAACTGGCCGGACCACGAAGCCGTCCGGATCCTCACGCGCTGCGCCGAGGCGCTGGAGCCCGGCGGGCGCATCCTGATCCACGAGCGCGACGACCTCCACGAGAACTCGTTCAACGAGCAGTTCACAGAGCTCGACCTGCGGATGCTGGTCTTCCTCGGCGGTGCCCTGCGCACCCGTGAGAAGTGGGACGGCCTGGCCGCGTCGGCGGGCCTCGTGGTCGAGGAGGTGCGGCAACTGCCCTCGCCGACCATCCCGTACGACCTCTCCCTCCTGGTCCTCGCCCCCGCACCCGCCGACGCCTGACGCACGAGGAACGGGAAGGGTTCATCAGCGATGCCGACACGCACGAGCACCAACGACGGGGTGACGCTGTGGAGCGAGGGGCTCGGCGATCCGGCCGACGCCCCGATGCTCCTGATCGCCGGCGGCAACCTCTCGGCCAGGTCGTGGCCGGACGAGTTCGTCGAACGCCTGGTCGCGGCCGGACACTTCGTGATCCGCTACGACCACCGGGACACCGGGCGCTCCTCCCGGTGCGACTTCGCGCTCCGCCCCTACGGCTTCGACGAGCTGGCCGCCGACGCGCTGGCCGTACTGGACTGCTGGCAGGTCCGCGCCGCCCATGTGGTGGGCATGTCGCTGGGGCACACCATCGGCCAGTTGCTCGCCCTGGACGCTCCGGAGCGGCTCCTCACCCTCACCGTGATGCTGGGGGGCGCGCTCGACGTCGACTTCGACGCCGACCTGGAGGCGGCTCTCAAGGGTGAGCCGTCCGTCAGCGGACTGCCGGCGCCCACCCGGCGGTTCCTCGACATGATGACGTTGCTCCAGCAGCCGGCCGGGACGGACGAGGAGCGACTGGAGCGCCGGGTGGAGAAGTGGCGCCTGCTCAACGGGGAGGGAGTGCCCTTCGACGCGGACGAGTTCCGACGCCGTGAACTCCTGGCCGCCGGGCACGCGGGAACGTTCGACGAACCGGTCGTGCACCACATGATCCCGCAGCCGCCGGTGTCACGGGGGGCGGAGTTGTCCCGCGTCACCACACCGGTGCTGGCGGTCCAGGCGATGTGCGACCCCGCGGCCCCGCCGCCGCACGCCCGGCACCTCGCCGACCGGATCCCCGGCGCCCGGGTCGTGGAGATCGAGAACATGGGGCACGCCCTGCCCCTCTCGGTCCATGAGCCGCTGGCCGCCGCCATCTGCGCCCACACCCGGGCCGCGACAGTGTGAGGAGCACGACGATGCCCACACCCACGTCCGCGCCGCCGACCGCCCCGACCGACAGTGAGCTGGGGCGCCATCTGCTGACCGTGCGCGGCTTCCACTTCGTCTTCGGCGCGCTGGGCGACCCCTATGCCCGGCGCCTGCGCGGCGAAGCCGATCACCTGTCCCTCGGTGAGCTGGTCCGCGGCCGGGGCCCGCTCCACCGCAGTGCGCTGGGCACATGGGTGACGGCGGACGGCCGGCTGGCGGCCCGCCTGCTGGACGACCCGCTGCTGGGCCCCCGGCACCCCGCCTTCGAGGGCCCGCAGGAGCATGTGCGCGAGAACGTCTGGGAGACCTGGCGGACCTGTCACGTCACTCCGCTCGGCGAGGACCTGCTGACCCCGGCCGCCGCCGACCACGACCGCCTCGCGGCCCTGCTCGGTCCGGTCCTCGGGCCCCGTACGTGCACGGCGTGGCGGGTCGACGCGGAGCGTGCGGCGCACCGGGTGCTGGACGGTCTGCCGCCGCACTTCGACCTGGTGTCGGACCTGGCGCGGCCGGCGGTCACGGACGCGCTCGCCACCCTCCTGGGCCTCCCGGACACGGCACGGGCGGAACTGCCGGACCTGCTGGCCGCCTGCGGCCCGGTGCTCGACTCCGCCCTCTGCCCGCCGCGCCTCCCGGTGGCCCGGGCGATGACGCGCGCGCTGCGCCGCGTCCGGGAGCTGATGGCGACGGCCGTGGCCGGCCACCTCACCGCACCGGCCGGCGGAGCGCTGAGCGCCCTGCTGGCCGTGGACCCCGACGGCGGACGCGATCCCGGGGACACCGTCACGGCCGCGGTGCTGAGCGCGGTGGTCGGGGCCGAGGCGGCGATCACCACCGTGGCGAACGCCGTCATGTCCCTGCTGGAGCACGGCGAGCAGTGGTCGCTGCTGCGGGCCGACCCCGACAGGGCGACGGAGGCGGTCGAGGAGACCCTCCGCTGGGCCCCGCCCGTGACGCTGCGCAGCCTGATCACCCAGGGAGAGGTCGAGATCGGCGGCGAGACGCTGGAGGCGGACCAGCACGTGGTGGTACTGGTCGACGCCGCCCAGCGGGACCCGGAGCTGTACGAGGACCCGGACCGCTTCCGTCTCGACCGCCCCCGGACCCCCGGTTTCACGCACGTGGCCCTGACGGGCCGGGACCACCTGGGACTGGTCGCCCCGCTCGTCCGCGTGCAGTGCACCGCCGTCCTGCGGGCGGTGGCCGAGCGGCTGCCCGGGCTGCGGGCCGAGGGCGAGCCGCTGCGGCGCGGGCGCTCCCCCGTGGTCCGCGCCCCGCTCTCGCTGCGGCTGGCCCAGAAATGACCCAGGGAGGGTGACCCCATGAAGGTGCTGGTGACCGCGTTCGCCATGGACGCGCACTTCAACGGTGTGGTGCCGCTCGCCTGGGCGCTGCGGGCGGCCGGGCACGACGTCCGGGTGGCGAGCCAGCCCGCCCTCACCGACAGCATCACCCGGGCGGGACTCACGGCCGTGCCGGTGGGCGCGGACCACCAGGTCCAGGCGGCGATGGGGGCCATGGCGCCCGGCGTGTTCGCGCTGCACCGCAACCCGGACTACCTGGAGAACCGGCCGGAGCTGCTCGACCTCCAGTTCCTCGAAGCGTCCGCGTCGATGCTGACGGCGGCCTTCTACGCCCAGATCAACAACGACTCCATGATCGACGAGATGGTGGACTTCGCCCGCTGGTGGCATCCCGACCTGGTGATCTGGGAGCCCTTCACCTTCGCGGGCGCGGTGACGGCCCGGGTGACCGGCGCGGCGCACGCCCGCCTGCTGTGGGGCCCGGACCTCTTCCTGCGGGTGCACGACCGGTTCCGGCAGGCGCTGGACGAGGCGCCGGCCGAGCACCGGGACGACGCCCTGGAGGAGTGGCTGACGTGGACGCTGGAGCGGCACGGTGCGGCCTTCGGCCCCGAGGTGATCAGCGGCCACTGGACGATCGACCAGATGCCGCCGAGCGTGCGGTTCGCCACGTCCCGCCCGACGGTGCCGATGCGGTTCGTCCCGTACAACGGCCCGGTCCCGGCGGTGGTGCCGCCGTGGCTGCGGGCGGATCCGGGACGCCCGAGGGTCCTGCTCACGCAGGGCATCACGGAGCGCTCGACGGGCTTCACGGGGCTGCCCCGGGCCGGTGAGCTGCTGGCCGCGATCGCGGAGCTGGACGCCGAGGTGGTCGCCACGGTCAAGGCCGAGGAGCGCGCGGGCCTGCCGCCGCTGCCCGAGAACGTGCGGGTGGTGGACAGCCTGTCCCTGCACGTCGTCCTGCCGAGCTGTGCGGCCGTCGTGCACCACGGCGGCGCCGGCACCTGGGCGACGGCGGCGCTGCACGGGGTGCCTCAGCTCGCCCTCGCCTGGCAGTGGGACGACGTCTTCCGGGCCGGGCAGCTGGAGAAGCTGGGCGCGGGCATCTTCCTCCCGCCGCACGGCGAGGGCGCCTCGGCCGCCCGGGTCAGGGACAGGCTGGCCCAGGTACTGGCCGAGCCGTCCTTCCGGCAGGGCGCGGCGCGGATCCGCGCGGAGATGCTGCGGATCCCGGCACCCGGTGCGGTGGTGCCGACGCTGGAACGGCTGACGGCCCGGCACCGTGCGCCGGCCGGGCAGGGCGTCCGGGGGTAGGGCCTGCCGCCCGGATCACGCCGCGGACACGGGGCCCGGCACGCGCTCACCGGCACCGACACGTGCTGCCGAGGCCCTGCGCCACGGTCCGGACGACGGTCTCCGGGTCCCGCCCCGGTGATCACGGGGTCCCGGCACGCACCACGGCGGGTGCGCGCGCCCGCTTCGACGGGGTCCGCGCGCCGCCCCCGCGGTCCGGCCGGGGCCGCGGCGTTCCTGGCCGGACGCGCGCGGAGCGGGACGCCGCTCGGCCTCCGGGGCCGAGGATCAGCGCCGGGCCCGGTGGCCGGCCTCGGAACCGGCGCCCGGCAGGGACGCGGCGAGGAACCGCCCCGTGACGGAGTGCTCGGCCTCCGCCAGGTCGGCGGGGGTACCCTCGAAGATCACCCGGCCGCCCTCGCTGCCGCCTCCGGGGCCGAGGTCGACGACCCAGTCCGCGTGCTTGACGACGTCGAGGTTGTGTTCGATGACGATGACCGAGTTCCCCTTCTCCACGAGGCCGTCGACCAGGTGGACGAGGCTGTCGACGTCGGACATGTGGAGCCCGGTGGTGGGCTCGTCCATGACGTAGACGCTGCCCTTCTTCCCCAGCTCCGTGGCGAGCTTGATGCGCTGGCACTCGCCGCCGGAGAGGGTGTTGAGCGGTTGCCCGAGCTGGAGATAGCCGAGGCCGACCTGGTTGAGGGAACGGAGGGTTGTGGTGATCTTGGGCTCGGTGAAGAAGTCGGCCGCCTCCGCGGCGCTCATCGACAGCACGTCGTGGATGTTCTGCCCGCGCAGGGTCAGGCGCAGGACGCCCTCGGTGAACCGCATGCCCGCACAGACCTCGCAGGTCGTGATCATCGGATCCATGAAGGCGAGGTCGGTGTAGATGATGCCGTGTCCCTGGCAGGCGGGGCAGGCACCCTCGGAGTTGAAGCTGAACAGCGAGGGGCTGACCTGGTTCCCGCGGGCGAACAGCCTGCGGATCTCGTCCATGATGCCGGTGTAGGTCGCCGGGTTCGAACGCCGGTTGGTGGTGACCGCGGACTGGTCGATGACGACTGCCGAGGGGTGCTGCCGCAGGAGCACGTCGTGGATGAGCGTGCTCTTGCCGGAGCCGGCCGGTCCGGTGACGGCGGTCAGTACACCGAGCGGAATCCGTACGCCGATGTCCTTGAGGTTGTGGATCCGGGCTCCCGTCACCTCCAGGTGACCCCTGGGCTCGCGGAATCGCTCCTTGATCGGGATGATCCTGCGGAGGAACCGCCCGGTCGGCGTGTCCGCCTCGGTGAGGCCCCGGACGTCGCCCTGGTAGACGATCTCGCCTCCGTGCCGCCCGGCCCCGGGCCCGAGATCGATGACGTGCTCGGCCATCTCGATGATGTCGCGGTCGTGTTCGACCACCAGCACGGTGTTGCCCTTCTCGGCCAGTTCCATCAGGAGCCGGCTGAGTCGCTGGACGTCGCTGGGGTGCAGGCCGATCGTGGGCTCGTCGAAGATGTACACCATGTCGACGAGTGAACTGTTCAGGTGACGCACCATCTTGATGCGCTGCGACTCGCCGCCGGAGAGCGTGGAGGTCTCGCGGTTGAGGCTGAGGTACCCCAGCCCCAGCTCGATGAGGTGCTGGAGCCGCTCGAGCAGACTGGCCGTCAGGGTGGAGACGGAGGGCGCGTCGACCTTCTTGACCGCCTCCATCAGGTCGGCGATCTCCAGGGAGGCGAGTTCGGCGATGTTCCGGCCGTTGATGCGGCAGCCGAGCGCCCGCTGGCTGAGCCGTTGCCCCTCACAGGTGTCGCAGGGACCTCGGGTGACGACCTGTTCCAGCGCCACCCGGTTCTTGGCGCTCATCTCGTCCGGCTCCTTGCGCAGGTAGAGCCGGTTGAACTTGTCCATCAGCCCTTCGTACTTGGAGTTGATCTTTCCGCCCTGCCACTCCAGAGCGATCGATCCCTGGGTCCCGTACAGGAACGCCTGCCACTCGCTCTCGGTGTAGTCGCGGAGCTTCTTGTCGTTGTCGAAGAGGCCGGAATTGGCGTACAGCTTCCAGAACCAGCCACCGACGTTGAAGGCGGGATGCCGGATGGCGCCCTCATTGAGGGATTTGGACCGGTCGAGCAGCTTGTCGAGGTCGAGCTGCACCCGGTGGCCGAGACCCTCGCAGTCGGGGCACATCCCCGAGGGGTCGTTGAAGGAGAAGGCGTTCGAATAACCGATCCAAGGCTTGCCCACCCGGGAATAGAACAGCCGTAGCAAGGCGTAGATGTCGGTGATCGTCCCGACGGTGGACCGCGCGTTCCCCCCGATCCGCTTCTGATCGATGATCACCGCGGCGGAGAGGTTCGCGATGTCATCGGCGTCGGGCTGACCGTATTTGGGCAGGCGATTGCGTACGAACGCGGTGAACGTCTCATTGAGCTGCCGTTGGGATTCCGCCGCGATCGTGTCGAACACCAGGGACGACTTTCCCGATCCCGATACCCCTGTGAACACGGTGACCTTGTGTTTCGGCACCTCTACGGAGATGTTCTTGAGGTTGTTCTCACGGGCACCGGTGATCTGGATAGCCTTCTGCTGCATGAGCATCCTCACATCGACGGAAGAGGGCGGCTTCTCACGCTACCGGCGATTGCGGACAGGTTCCGGCCGCAATATCGACGAGGCCCGTCGCCGGATGACGGACCCGGCCTGACGGCCGGCGTGTTTCCGCCGGGCAGGACCAGGGATTTCACCGCCGGCCCACCGCTGTGACGCCATCGCTCGCCACCTCCGGCCGCAGCGGCGTCCCGGTCACCGGTTCACGGGACACCGGGGAGCATCCGCGCCACCAACGGGCCCATGACGCCGGATCGTTGCACGATCCTGTGCCCGGGGACGCCTCGCAGGAGTACGGGACGACCCTGCTGGAGGACGCGGAGGACGGGCTGTCGTCCGGCGTTGGCCCGGGGCTCCGGCCATCGCCGCTGCGGCTACCGGCCTGGATCGTGCCGGGCCTGTGGTTCGTGCTCCGGGCGGTGTACTCCTCCGGCGCGGGCGTCACCGGCGCCGGGACCGTGGCCCACCTGGCCCACGCCGCCGGCTTCGTGGCCGACACGCTGATCGCCCGGCCCCTCGAACCCGGCCCTCCTCCACCGCCCGAACCGGGCGGCGTCCTCTTCGGACGGCAGACCCGACGCTCCTGGCAGGACCACCCGCCAGGGGCCGGGCAGCGGGGGGACCCTCCTACCGGCCGGCGGGTGGGCGGGGAGGTCTCCGTGCGGGAACCGGCGCTCCGTGCCTGATGGCGTGTCCGGCGTCGATCCCGTACGCGATGTCCCGCAGGAGATTCCATACGTGCTGAAGCAACATCCTCATGCGGGATCCCCAAGCAGTCTCGACTGCCGAACAAGACGCGGAAACGCCCTCCTTGGAGTATACCCACCTGTATGGCTACTGACCCCCTCGACCGGCAGGGCGGCCGGCCGGTCGAGGGGGGCGGCGCGTTCCGGGGCCGCCGTCGCGGGCGAACGGTCCCGGGCCGGGCCGCTGCCGCCTCCCGCCCCCACGACGAGCGGGTCCCGGCGGCCGGGGCCCGTCGCGTTCCGGTACTACGCCCCCGTCAGTGCGGCGGCCAGTTCCTCCAGGCCGCTCGACCGCCACGTGAACGAGTCGTCCCTGCGCGGCGGGTCCCCGGCCGGCCGCCGCACGTAAGCGGTGCGCATGCCCACGGCCTGGGCCCCGCGGAGGTCCCAGGCGTGCGCGGCGACCATGAGCACGCGCTCCGGTGGAGATCCCGCCGCGTCGAGCGCGAGCCGGTAGACCTCCGGCGCGGGCTTGTACGCCCGGGCGTCCTCGGCGGACAGCGTGTGGTGCCAGCGCAGTCCCGTGTGAGCGTTGAGCCGGAGCAGTGACGTGCGGCTGGCGTCGCTGAGGGCCAGCACCGGGAAACGCCCGGCCAGACCCGCGAGGACGGCGAGGGAGTCGTCCCAGGGCCTCACGCGCTGTGCCGCGGTGGCCAGTCGATCGAGGGCGGCGGCGTCGGTCAGGCCGATGCGGCCGGCCACGCGCTCGGCCGCCTCCCGGGCGATGACCTGCGAGTTGGCGTAGGGCCGCACGTTCTCCGCGATGCGGCGCTGCTCGCGCTCGACGTGCTCCCGCCACACGTCGAGCAGCCGGTCGACGGACGCCTCCCCGGACTCCGCCCCCGATGCGGAGGCCGCCTCCCGCACGGCCGCTCGCAGCCCACCGGGTTCGTCGACCATCGTGCCGAGGACGTCGAAGACGACGACCTCGATGTCGCATGCCCCGCTCATCCGGCCTCCTCGTCACGGCGTTCCGGCGTAACACGGTGGACCGGGCCGGCCGACCGGGCGCGTCATTACGCCGTCAGCGGCATGTCGCACGCACGGGCTCCACGGATGACCGGCAACGGATGACCGGCATGCGCGCCGGCGGTCTCGCGCGGGTCGGTCCGCTTCTCCGGTGGGGGGGAACGCCCCGGCGTCCGCGGGTCGCCCCCGGGCGTTCACCCCCTGCGCGGCGGCTGTTGTAACTATACCGCTGGGTGTAGCGTTGGGCTGTGACTGTCAACAGCGAGAGCGTCGGCCGGAGCAGCAGACGACGCGGCATGCAGCACCTCACGCCGGCCGGCGTGAAGGTCCTCCAGACAGCCTCGCGGCTCTTCTACGAACGGGGGATCCGCGCCGTCGGCGTGGAGGCGATCGCGGAGGAAGCGGGCGTCACCAAGAAGACCCTCTACGACCGCTTCGGTTCGAAGGACGACCTCATCGTCGCCTATCTGCGCGCTCGTGACGGCTTGTGGCGTTCCACGCTGGTGAAGTACGTCAACGGTCACGACGGCCCCCCGGCGGAGAAGATCCTGGCCACGTTCGGCGCCCTGCGCGAGTGGACGCGCGAGCGGAACCTGCGGGGCTGCGCCTTCATCAACGCGTCCGTGGAACTCCCCGAGGACCACCCGGGCCGGGAGGTCGCCCGCGACCAGAAGGCATGGCTGCTCGCCTACCTGGAAGGACTGGCCGCGCAAGCGCGTGTCGAGGATCCCGCGGGACTGGCCGCCCAGGTGCTCATCCTGCACGAGGGGGCCTGCGTGGCCGACTCCATGCGGTCGATGGACCGGGCCGTCGACCGTGCCGAACAGGTGGCCGCGGTCCTCATCGAGAGGTCGCTCCCCGGGTGACCGCTCCGGCCCCCGGTCCCGTGCCGCGCGGGGGGTGAGCCCGGGTCCGCGTCGGCTGCCGGGACCGGCCTCCCGGTCCCGGCAGCCGGCGGGGTCCTACGCGGCGAGGGAGTTCAGCGCGGGCATCGGGTCGGCCGCCCGGCCGTTCGCCGTCGCGCGCCCGGGGTCGCCGTTCGGCCGACCCGCCAGATCGGCCGCGTACGCCCGCAACAGGTCGTGCATGCGGTAGTGACGCTCGTCGTGGCGCTGGACCAGGTGCGCGGCGGCCAGGTTGCACAGCGACAGCGAGGCCTCCTCCGGGGGGACACCCGTGACCGACGCCGTGCTGGCCACGTCGATCAGGTGCCCCGGGAGCAGGCCGAGCCCCCGGAAGACACGGGCACTCTGCTCGTCGAGCGCCTTGTAGGAGGTCTCGAACGCGTCGCGGAGCACCACGTCCCCCTCGGCGAGGTTCAGCCGGGCCTGACGGGGTTTGAGTTCGGCGGCGAGGGCCTCGGCGCTGCGGTGCTGACGGCTCACGATCCGCTCGGCGGCCAGGACCAGTGCCAGGGGAAGGCGTCCGCAGCGTTCCGCCAGTACGGCCACCGCGCCCGGGTCGGCGTCGGCCCGCACCTGGCCTATGACCGCGCCGATCAGCTGGGCGGCTTCCGGCTGGCACAGCTCGGGCAGGGGGAGCGAGACGGCGTCCACCAAGGGCATCAGCCCCGGTAATCGCGACCGGCTGGTCACCACGACGGCGCATCCCGGAGATCCGGGCAGCAGGGGGCGGATCTGCCGGGCGTCCGCGGCGTTGTCCAGCACCAGGAGCATTTCCCGGCCGTGCAGATACGACCGGAAGGTGGCCGCCCGCTGATCCCGCTGCGCGGGAATGCGCTCGGGAGGCGTGCCCACGGCGCGCAGCAGATCCCCCAGCACGTCGAAGGGCGCGGCCGCGGTGTCCGGCTCGGGCCCCTGAAGGCTGACGAACAGCTGCCCGTCGGGGAAGTGGCCGTCCTGGACGGCTCGGTGCGCCCACTGCACCGCGAGCGC